>JAZODZ010000229.1:0-5439 GCA_045597285.1 Myxococcota bacterium | reverse complement strand
ATTGTGATGTCCCGTGGCTATATTAGGCTGTCACAATAATTCGAGGCATTCGTTTGGCATTAGAAAATGACTTTGGATGACAAAATGTCCCTTCCTTAGCCCATTGGGCGAGGGGATTTGGGTTCGCTACGCTCACCCGTTGCCTACATAATAATTGTTCACTTTTTAGTATCTCCAGCCACATTCATGGATTGGACTAAACTCTGTAATTCAAATCATCATCAGGTACAGAATTATCAACTATTGCATGGGGCGATAAAACCAAGTAATTCTGAAAATCTGTTAGAGCTGAATAACTGCTAAATTGTTGATTCTAGACACTTTTGTTGTGGATAAAATGCCGCTAATTCTATATAATATCCATGGAGTTTAAAGACTCTGTTACAGAATAATAATTGCAGATTTTCGAATCCGTCAAGATAACTCAAACCATTGGAGTACCAAATGAAGAACACACCTCTATTTCTCAGTGCACTGCTCGTCGTATCGGGTGGTCTCGTTGCCTGCGAATCGAATTCCGGTTCCATCAGCCATTCTACCTGCCAGGTAGGTCTTGAGCTTTGCGGCAGTATCTGCTGTGCCGAAGGAAGCTGCGACGAAAACAACGTTTGTCATGAAGCCGATAACGACAGTTGTGGCGCATCGCATGAAAAATGCGTTGATGGAAAAGTCTGTAGCGGCGGGCATTGCGTCGCTGCCGAGGAAGGATGTAAAAGTGGCCAGAAACAGTGCAAGGGTAGTTGCGTCAATGTCAACAGCGATCCGAAGAATTGCGGTGACTGCGGTAATCCCTGTGAAGATGACGAAACTTGCAAGAATGGAGCGTGCAAGAAAGGCTGTAGCAATGGGTTTACGCTGATCGACGGACAGTGCTATGACACACGCGTCGATAGCGAGCACTGCGGCAAAGAACTCGCCGTCTGCGGCGAGAATCAGTACTGTGGCTCGGATCCCGACGATCCCGCAGGCGAGGCCGGCAAATGCCTCTGTATGAGTGGATATTTCGATTGCGATGGTGACAGTAAGAATGGGTGCGAATCCGATGTCGATTGCGCTTACGTCTGCGAAGATGGTGAGAAATCTTGCGGTCCGGGGTTGTGTTGCGACCAGTCTGCGATTTGTTGCGGTTCTTCGTGCTGTGAATCGGGTTCGATATGCTGTGGAAATGGGATTTGTGCCGACCTCGACAACGACATCCAGAACTGTGGTGAATGCGGCAACAAATGCGGAAAAGATCACATCTGCCAGGAAGGCAAATGTGTAATCCATTGTGCTGAAGACCAGGATACCTGTCCGGATGTCTGTACCGATCTCAATACCGACCCGCATAACTGTGGCGAATGCGGGAACAAATGCGATTCGAGCGAGTTCTGTTTCGACGAAGGAGAAGGGCCGCACTGCGTACGGACGGACGATGTTTATCCCGAATTTCAATGCAACACCGAGGAAGAACTCGAAACGGAAGGGTTCATTCCGAGTCTTATTTGTTGGGCAAAATGCATTGATGGCCAGACGGATGTCGAAAATTGCGGTGCATGTGGGAACAAGTGCGGCGAAAACGAGGATTGCAAGGAAGGAGTCTGTACGCCCAAACCGTCTGTCGAGGACTGTGAAAACCCCGCAGAAACGCGCTGTTATGGTCAGTGCGTCGATCTGAAGAACGATGACAAAAACTGTGGTGCCTGCCTGAATGCCTGCGCGAGTGGCACCAAATGCGAAGATGGAGAATGCGTCGTCCAGTGCGGTGAATTGCTCAATTGTAATAATACCTGTGTCGATATCACAAACAGCGTCAACCATTGCGGTGGTTGCGGCAATAAATGCGCTGATGGCCAGGACTGCGTTGGCGGTGCATGCCAGTGTGCCGACGGTCGGTATGACTGCGATGGATTGGCATCGAATGGTTGCGAATCAACCGCAGAGTGCAAATGCACGCCGGGGGCGGTTCAGCCCTGCTGGCGTGGTGAACCGGAAAACCGCAACAAAGGTATTTGTAAAGACGGTTCACAGACCTGTGATGCCTCCGGTCAGTTCTGGGGAACTTGTATCGGTGGCGTTTATCCTTCGGCCGCGACGTGTTATGCCGCCGGTTATTATATGGGTGGGGATCAAAACTGCAACGGGATTGATGACACAACGGAAGACTGTGTTACCAGTTGCGATCTATTGCTTTATGAAAGCTCGTACATCGGTTGTGAGTACTGGCCTGTGTTTTTGCAGAATTATTCTGGTTATTCTCATGTTTATATGGATATGACGGTCGTCGTCAGCAATCCCAATAATACGGATGCTCAGGTTTATATTTTTGACAAAGCCAAAAATGACAATGCCTCCCACGTGCCATATATGTCATTTACGGTACCAGCCGGTGGCGTTGTTACAAAATTGGTGGTTGGGGATGCTGTTGGTAACACTCAGGATAATACAGCAGTTCCCAATTCCGGACAGACGATATATAGCTATATGATGCAGAATACAATGCTTGCGCCGTATGCTTTCAAATTGAGAAGCTCGTTGCCTGTCGTTGTCTATCAGTTCAATCCCTATGGTAAATCGAATGGTTATACGGCAGATGCTTCGCTTTTGTTGCCCTCGAATGTTTTGGGGCAGGATTATATCGATCTAACATATTGGACTAGTAGTGGCGATACATCCGCTAATGTGATCAGTATTGTGGCTGTCAAGCCGGGCGATACGACAGTGAAGGTAACACCTACCATCGGTATTTCCTCCGGTACAAACAAGAATACAAATACGAGCATTTCAGCGATCAGTGCAAACACCGAACGTTCATTTGTGTTGCATCAGTTTGATGTTCTAAGTCTGCAGCAGAGTGCTTCAGGTGAAATGACGGGCTCGAAAATTCATGCAGACAAACCCGTGGCTGTGTTTGGTGGTTCAGCCTGTGCAAACATCCGTTCCTACTGTGATCATATCGAAGAACAGCTGTTTCCGACGACTGTATGGGGAACAAATTATTATGCCATTCGCGCCGGTTATAACAATTCCCAGAAGAAACTTCTTGGATCTGAATTAGATGATTATTACATTCTTGCCCAACAAGATGGCACGGTCGTCACGATTACTGGAAACCAGGGAGCAACCAAGACGGATACTATTAATCTGACAGCCTATTCAGGTGGTACAGGAGTTAGTAAAACGAGTTATACGACGATTAGCACAAATAATAATTTTACAGGTACTGTGACCCTTAATTCTGGTCAGTTTACTAAGATTTCAACCATTAAGAATTTCCATGTGTCTGCCACTAAGCCAATCTTGGTTGGACAGTTTATCGACGATGTGGGGGGCATTGGCGATCCTGGATATACCCTGAATGTTCCTGTCGAACAATATCGTAAAGACTATTCATTCTCAATACCAAAGAATTACGAATATGATTTTGTTACATTGGTGGCACCTAAAAATACTAAAATATATTACACAGGAGCTGGTTATAAAGGGACTAAATACAATAATGCGTTGATAGACAATCTTCCAGCCGCTGTATTCAGTGGCTGGATGAATGTAGGTAATGAAGGCTATGTGTATGGTTTTCTCGATATCGACGAGGGCGTCCATCACCTTGTGGGGGATAAGAAGTTTGGTGCGCTCGGATATGGCTTCGGTAATGCAACGGATAGCACGGATGACACATCCTACGCCTATCCAATTGGCCTGAATCTCGATGTCATTAATAATAATACGAATGACTGATAATAATTCTTGATTCTTAAAAAGCGCCGTAAGGCGCTTTTTTTTGTTGATGATGTAATATCGTGACCTGATGCTTTTTCATCGTCATCACCGCATCGTTCTTGGCTCGACTGTTGGCAACCGACATCGTGTCGGCCTTGTGTAGATGTCCCAGAGGACAGAGGAATTTACTAAAAACAAGGCATTTACATCATTGCGCACTCCTGCCTCCTGCCTCCTCCTGCCTGGGGCCAATAGAACCACATAATTCAGACGCACTGTTAGGGGCTGAATAGTTACAAATAATCTTTTAAATCTTGAATAATTCTTCCTTTTTCACTTTCTCGCCAGATAAGAAAAATGCTACGATAAAATTAGGTGTACTTTTTGAGAAGGAGTGGGATTATGCCAGAATTAAAGAAAAATGGGACGATTACAAAATCGCTCAGCCAGGAAAAGGCGGCTCCAAAACGCGAGTCGTTGGAGATTGGTGGTCGGCTGACGAAAGGCGACGCGACCCGCAAGCCAGCTGATGTGCAGAAACAGGACAATCCGATTGGAACGGCAACCGTGACATGCAGTTCGCTCAATGTCCGCAGTGGGGCAGGGGCAAACTATCCGCGCATCGGCGGCCTTTCTAAAGGAAAGACCGTACAGGTATATGAATCCAACAATGGATGGCTGAAGATCGCGTATGGCAGTGGATTTGGCTGGATTAGTGCCAAATACACCGACTACAAAGAACCGACCGTGACCGAGCCCGATCCTGTAACCGAGCCGGAACCTCCGAAGACGGAGACGTTCGAAGTCGTCGTATCCGTCAGCAGTTCACTCAATGTCCGCACTGGGCCGGGGACGTCTTACGACAAGATCGATTCCCTTAAAAATGGCGACCGTGTGACGGTTCTTGAGGAAAAAGACGGTTGGTACAGGATTTCCTATAATAATGGCAAGGAAGGCTGGATTAGCGCCCAATATACCTATAAACCCGGCGAAGTTTCTACTGCGGGGCAGACCGCCGCTGATTATGCGCGGACGCTGATGTCGCGGTGCATTAATGAAAACTGGCACTACAATCAGAACAAACGCCAGACCGATGGTTACTATGACTGTTCGGCATTTACGCACCGTTGTTGGAGCGCGGCCGGCCTGAGTCTCGGTTGGAATTGCGCGGCTGAACAGGCGAGGATTATTATTGAGGCGGGAGGACGCGTCAATTCAACAAATGATATTCAGCCGGGAGATTTGCTTTTCTGGAGCTACAAGAGCAACGGACGTTATCTCGACATTTCGCACGTCGCGATTGCGGTTGGCGGTGGCAAACGCATCGATGCCGGTGGTGAGCCCGTCAAGGAATGCGGGGTTGGTACGCCGCTTCGCATTGCTCGCCCGACAGTGCTTATGAAATAAGTCAAAACCTAAAAAGCCCCGCGGTTTCGCGGGGCTTTTTAGGTTTTTGCCTTTTGGCCAATCATCATCGATTAATCATTGGTATAAAGGATCTTGAGGTCGAGGCCAATCGGGTATCCGTATGAACTCATGTTGTAATAGCCGTAGCTATAGAGGCCAAACGGCTTGTTCGATGTCATGTGGTGGATGCCGCTCTGGACCTGGTAATAACCGACATAGAAATCGGTCGTGCCGAGCTGTTTGAAACTGATGTAATCCGAGGGCGTGAGCGTCTTGTCGTCGAATTTGATGATGCCGTTCTGCGGGGTGATGACGGTAATGTAATTGACCTGG
>JAZODZ010000228.1:0-9434 GCA_045597285.1 Myxococcota bacterium | reverse complement strand
ATTACAGCTTTGGCTGTGATTCTGCCCCCCTGTTCGACGATCTTGAGATCGCGAAGGATGAAACCTATCGCGAGCATCTGAACAAGTATAACGTTCTTTATATTGACATTTCAGAGTTCAATGGTACGCAAAAGCCAGGTGGGATGCTTGATGCTATCACGCGATCTGTATCAGCAGAGGTATATGAACAATACACCAA
This sequence comes from Myxococcota bacterium, assembly GCA_045597285.1. GTDB lineage: Bacteria > Myxococcota_A > Bradymonadia > UBA4248 > UBA4248 > UBA4248. The sequence goes on along the minus strand of JAZODZ010000228.1, from coordinate 9,235 downwards.
CGTTAAGCCAGCTGATTCCTTAGGTCAATTATTCACCAAGGTTGTCGAAATAAGTGGTCGGCAGTTTGTCGCCATCATTGATGAATGGGATGCCCCAATCCGGGACAAGGACTGCACCGCTAAAATGCAAAAAACATATCTTGAGTTTCTGCGCAGTTTATTCAAAAACAGCGCGATCACGGATAAGGTTTTTGCGGCGGCCTATATGACGGGGATTTTGCCGATAAAGAAAGATGGGAGTCAGTCCGCGATTTCGGAGTTCTGGGAATATACGATCCTAAGCCCCGGGCCTTTTGCGCCATACGTAGGGTTTACGAAGGATGAGGTTCGAACTATATGCGATGAATTTCACGTCAGTCTTGATGAAATGAAATATTGGTATGATGGATATACGCTGAAAAACGTCGGTTCTACTTATAATCCAAACTCTGTGATGAAAGCCGCCTATACCGGTGAGTTTAAATCTTATTGGCCGGCTTCATCCGATCCTACGAGTCTGTTGGAATATCTCAATCTCGACAAGGAAGGGCTTGGAAAAACACTCATCAAACTTATGACTGGCAATGAAGTGCCGTTGAATTCAAGGCGATTCCGCAATGATCCCTCATCCCTTAATTCCGAAGATGATGTACTCACTCTGCTGACGCATTACGGGTATCTTTCATACGACGAAGAACGCGAGACTGTGCGCATTCCGAACGAGGAAATCCGTATCGAATATGCCGATTCCATCCACGATGTGACGCACGTCGAGACGATTCAGCGCGTCAGGCGCAGCGTGCAATTGATGAAAGATACAGCCGATATGCGAGCCGATGCGGTTGCGGCGGAATTGCAGCGCGTGCACACGGAAGAATATAGTCCGCGGCATTATAATAACGAGCAATCTTTGCGCGGAACGATTAAATTGGCATATTTCGCCTATCGCGATGAATATATACAAATGGAAGAACTTGCGGGAGGCACGGGCTACGCCGATATCGTCTATTTGCCGAAACGGAATTCGGACTATCCCGCGCTCGTGATCGAATTAAAGGTTTTGGATAAAAAACATCCCGAACGCGACAGTGAAGGCGCAATTGCGCAGATTAAACAACATCATTATCCGGCTTCTATACAAAATTATACAGACGAAATATTATTAGTCGGTATTAGTTATGATAAGGATGATCCCGAAAAGAAACATACGTGTATAATAGAAAGCTGGGGGAGTGAAGATTTATAATATGTTGAGGGATGCAACGTATGCCGTAGGTATAGTCGCATCAATGCACGGCGTATCGGCGCAAGCCAATAGCCAACGAGCGCATGCGAAGTAGGCTCATACGCTCAATAATCTTCTACCAATACGCCATCAAGGGCGCTCATGTTCGACGCAAAATTTGCACCGACTAATATAATCTTTCGCCCATCCAGTTTAAACGAATCCGCGTATCCCTTGTCCTTGATTTGCTTCATGGCTTCTTTGGCTGAACTGTCGCGTTTGAACTCCATTACATAGATATATTTATCCGTTTTGATTACTACATCTGCGCGACCTTTGGCCGAATGATATTCCACATTTGTATAAAATCCCATCAATGTAAACAATAGATATACAAAATTCTGAAAAAGTACTTCATATTCGAGCTTGATTTCATAAGGCACACCGCATAACAGAGTTCCTATGCGCTCAAAGAAATCATCTGTATCACCTCTTCTCACTGCCCGTACAAAACCGGATACTTCAAATTCCGAAACTCGTTCCTCATTTACGATAAGAGGCAGTAATCCTGTTAAAAATCCTTCCTTGACCTCATCATTGGGATAGTCCAATGTATATTCGGAAAACTCATCATCATACCCACTAATTGTCAGATACCCGCTTTGATAGATAATTGGCAAGGGATTGCTATTAAAAGAATTAATCATCGAAAGCGAATCTCTTGTGATAGTTGAACCTGCCAGTTTATCGATATTTGGACGATATGTTTTTAATAATTGTACAAGAAATGTCGGTGTTCCCGTTTCATACCAGTAATGGCGAATTTCCTTGTTTGCCAGCGCATTCAGTAAACTGTATGGATTATAAACGCTCTGCGTCATTTCCTTACAAAAATGATAACCATTGAATTCTCGTTTCAGGTCGGCATGCGTCTCTTCATACGATTTTTTCTGATAATCCGCCATCGCCTGAATATCATCGTGAAAATTCGTTTCTAGCTCGCCCTCAGTCATGCCACAAATATCGGCGTATTCCTGCATCAATGATATATCAGTAATATTGTTGAGCGCACTGAATACACTCAATTTTCCGATTTTTGTTACTCCAGTCAATAATACAAATTTCAGATAGGGGTCGCTTTGTTTAATGCCTCCATAAAAACCATTCAATGTCTGTCGATGTTTTTCCTGTAATTCTTCCTCTACAATTGTATCTAATATTGGTTTTTCGTATTCATCGACGAGCAATACGACCTTGCTATGGGTTTTGGTGGATATGTTTTTTATCACATTCATAAATCTGACACCCAAAACCGCATTTGCATCGGGTTGAATATCGACAATTCTTTCCCAATTTCTAAGCGCATTGTTCAATACGCTATCCAGTGCTCTGGATTCATGATAGTTTACACCAGTCAAATCCAAATGCAGTACTGGATAGGTGTTCCATTCCTGTTCCAAATCCGCAATCGCCAATCCCTCGAACAGATCGCGTCGTCCTTCGAAATACGCTTGTAGAGTCGAGATCAACAGGCTCTTTCCAAAGCGGCGCGGTCGGGATAAAAAGTGATACTTGCCACCGTGTGTCAGCCGATAGACAAAAGCCGTCTTGTCGACATACACATAGCTCTCGTTTCTGATTTCTGAAAATGTCTGTATGCCTATTGGGTATTTGCGTCTATCCATCGTTCACCTCCTTGCATCGCCCTTCTCACCATAGCTCGCTCGAACCCAAATGGCGAGGAGTTTTTAGCGGGCGGTACGCACGGCGTATGCGGCACGCGGTCGCTTCACCCGGCCGCAAAGCGGCCCTCTCCATTGGAGAGGGCACAAGGTTGGTGACAATTGCGTGCCGCATAGCCGTGCCCACGGCACGTGACACGTGCCCGACGTATGCGCCGTACGGCGCATAGGCGGCGCAGCACGGCGTATCGGCAACGCCGATAGCCGTGCCCGCATCGAAAAGGCTTTGAATTATTTGAACAAAGTGATTAAAGATAAGCCGGTCTGTGACAAAGTTGTGACACAGACGTGATACAATACGCAATGCGTTTCGGCCAATGGGCTGAAAACGTTGAAAATACTAGCGAAACGAGTTTTCGAATACATAAAATCGAGAATTGGAATGAAACGAGAGACGATCATTGCTGCGCTGATTTTTCTGTGCAGTTTTATGTTGCCGGCATCCGTTTTGGGCCAGACTGTGAAGGAACTGACGCTTTCTGAGGCGATAGAAATGGCGCAGAAAGAAGCGAAAGTGTGGGATCAGTTTGACATTCGCGAGGCGAGTGCGCGGGCGCAATATAAGGAAGTTGAGTCGCACTGGTGGCCGATACTGTCGATAGATTCGACGCTTCTGCTTTGGACAAATGAGTCGAAGATCGACGTCATGGACAAGGAAGAAGTGAAGAATAATATTAAAGAGGCTGTTTCGAATCTGGATTTGACGGAGGCGACGGAAGGGCTTGATGCGACGTCGAAGGCGATGCTGATGAGTTTTAAGCCGACGCTCGAGGCAGTCGGTGCATCCGCGCTGAACCAGCTGAGCGACCCGCTGCTCGGATCGATTCCCGATTCGATCAAGCTGAAGGACAATTTTACGTTCACGATTGGGGCGACGCTGAAGATGCCGCTGACGCCGCTTTTTAAGGTTTATCAGGCAGGCAAGCTGGCGCAGCTGGGGATCGACAACGTCGATATCGAACGGCGTGCGAAGGTACTTTCGATTAACTACGAAGTGACCGAGGTGTACCTGAAGCTCGTGTATGCGCAGCTGATGAAAGAGGTGGCCGAAGAGGCGCTTGCGACGATTGAAAAGCATGTCGAGATGGCGCAGAAATATGAGGATGTCGGAATCATTTCTCATTCGGACGTTCTTTCGGCGAAAGTGGAGCTTTTGAAGGCGCGTCAGAACATCGTGGAAGCGAAGAACGGCGTGCGCCTTGCGGGATTGAAGCTGGCGCAGGTTCTGGCGCTCGGGCGCGGTGTCGAGGTGAAGGCGCTCGATATGCCGCAAACGGCCTATAACATTCGGCTCGACGCACTGGAAACGTATCAGAAGCAGGCCACCGAGAACCGCAATGAGCTCGAGCGGATTTCGTTGGGAAAAGAGGCGGCCGAGCGAAAACGGAAGATCGCGATACTGGATTACGTGCCTCAGATTGCGCTCGTCGGGAGCTATCAGTACGCTTATGGCATCGACATTTTGAAGCCGTCGAATCAGGGAATGATAGGGCTGATGATGAGCTGGACTGTGTTCGACGGTCTTGAGCATTATTATTCTGCCGAAAAGATGTCGCTTGAGCGCGAGGAACTAGCGGCGAAAGAAAGCGAGGCACGCGATTTGATCGAACTCGAAGTGGGATCGAAGTATCTGGCGCTGGAGACGGCGTTGGAGCGCGTTTCCTTGACAGGGCAGGCGCTTGAGCTGGCCGAGGAAAACCTGCGCACGACGATGGCGCGGTTTGCGCAGGGGGAATCCGTGAATACGGATGTATTGACGGCACAGACGAAGTATTCTGTGGCGCGTTCGGACGATGTGAAGGCGCGAATCGATATATTGATTGCTTATGCAGGATTGAAGCTGAGTCTCGGCGACAATCCCGTGATCGAGCCAGAGGCTCTTCAATGAAAAAGGCGCTTCGATGAACAAGAATAGCCGTAATATCTTGCGGAGTGCGCGTGAAGTGTTTGCGTCATCGGGGTTTTATGGTTCCCGCATCGACGCGATAGCCGAACTGGCTCATGTGAATCGAAAGTTCGTCTATGACTTTTGCCATACGAAGGACGAGCTATACATGACGGTATTGAGCGAGGTTTCCCGTGAGGTGATGAGTTATTTTAACTCGAAGGTGCCTCAAATGAAGGGGAGCGTTCGCGATATTTATGCGGAAGTTTTCGATGCACTCGAGAATTTTTCCGATTTTATCCGGCTGTGGGCATGGGAGCGCATGTCCACGACGATTCATGGTCCGCGTATTCTCGAGACCGTGAATGCGATTTTTGAGAAAGTGCGTCAGCTCATTCAGGCTCAGATACAGAATGGCGAAATAGAGGCGGATGACGTTTCGTTCGATACGATCGAGGCTTTGAGCCACGGTTATCTGCTGACTGCGGCGATGTATTTCCGTTGCGATCCCGAGACGGATGGCGCGGAGGAACCTTTGGGGGAAGGCGAGCCGATGGCGGCAAGCCCTGCCTTGAGGCGGCTGAATATGTCGATGGAATTGCAGCATGTGACGCTGAACGCGATTGAAAAATTAGCAACGCATTATGAATAAACTCATTATGAATAACAGAACGTTTATGAAACATCTCATCAAACTTGGAACGATAGCACTGGCATTGACGGTTTTATGCCTTTCGGGCTGCGATTCGAAGATCGACATCAACCAGGTCATCGAGACGCATCATGGCGAGAAATCTACGGCTATCACGGGGTTAATCAATGCGACGGAAATCGATGTGGCGAGCAAGGTTCCCGGCCGCATTCAAAAGGTTCACGTGTATGAAGGGCAGCATGTGCAGGAAGGCGATTTGCTCATCGAGCTGACGCTTGACGAACTGGATGCCAAGATGCGTCAGGCGCAGTCAGGCATAGAGGCGGCGAAAGCGCAGCTTGCGTTGGCCCGCAAGGGTGCGCGTCCGCAGGAAAAGAAAGCGGCGGAGAACCAGGTTTCGGCGGCGCGGGCGCAGGTCGATGTGACGAAAAAGATGCTCGACCGCATGGACAAATTGTTGGAAGAAAAGGCCGTCCCGCAGGCGAAATACGACGAAGTCGCGTTCAAGTATCAGGTTTCGGTGAATCAGCTCGCGATGGCCGAGGCGAAGCTTGACGCGATCAACACGGGTGCGCGTGAGGAAGAAATCCGTGCGCTCGAATCGCTCGTGGCAAAGGGCGAGAATGTGGCTTCGGAAATCGAGATATACATGAAGGAGAAGCAGCAGGTTGCGCCGGTCGAAGGCGACATATCGAAAATCATCGTCCACGAGGGCGAGCTGACGAACACGGGATATCCGATCATCACGATTGTGAAGCTGGATGATGTCTGGGCGAGTTTCGCGGTGCGCGAGGACAAGCTGAAGAACCTGAAGATGGGCGACAAGGTTGAGGTCGAAATCCCGGCGCTCGATAAAAAAGTGGCAATGACGATTGCGGGCATATCGGTAATGGCGGATTTCGCGACATGGCGAGCGACATCGGATCGCGACCGGTTCGATCTGAAGAGTTTTGAAGTCAAGCTGCGGCCCGTGGAGCCGATTGAGAATATCCGTCCGGGTATGACTGTTCGCTGGGATATCGATAAAACCGTGCAGTAGTGGCCATGTTTTTTATAAGGGGATTCTTAAATTTTCTGGCGATATATTTCAAGCGCCCGAAATTTTTGCTGATGACGGCGATTCTGGCGTTTGCCATCACGGTCGTGAGCGCGGTGTACGGCGTCCGTGCGGTTCATGACATTCCTGTTTATGTCGTCGATCACGACAACTCGATGGTGAGCCGCAGCATTCGCCTGTTTCTCGATTCGGGGCCGGATCTGAAGATTCTCGGGTCGATCGAGTCGCTGGACGAGGCGAAGGCGCATCTGTATGAGGGCGATGCCGTGGCGGTGATTTATATTCCGGCGGGCACGTCTGAGGCGATAAAAACGCAGTCTGGTGCGAGGGTTATCAGTTATATCGACGGCACGAATATGCTCATGGCCAAGAACGCGGACAAGGCGATCATGACGGTGGTCAAATCGGCTTCAGTCGGCATTACGATGATTGCATTGAACAAGCAGGGGATGGCGAAGCAGTCCCTGATGGGGGCGTTGCAGGCCATCAACCTCGATATCGAGCGTCCGTTTAATGCGATGACGATTTATAGCGAATATATTCTTCCCGTATTGATATTTTTCAATCTGAATATATTTACGTGCGTCATGACGTGTGCATGTTTTCAGGAAAAGTTGCCGGCAAAGATTGAGGAACGGACGTATCGGCGGCGATTTTTCGTGATGGGGCGTCTGTTGGCGGTATTCGTGGCGGCGATGATTTTCGGGCTTGTGATTTATATCGTTGCCCTTCCAGCCATCGATATCGTCGTTCACGCCTCTACGGCGATGACACTCGGATCACTTGCGATCTATGTCGGTCTGACGATGATGCTATTTACGAGCATTAATCTCATGTTCCCGATTCCGGTCTCGATGTCGTTGAGTTATCTGACGTGTATGCTTTCGGTCATGTTTTCGGGCCTGACGTGGCCGCTCGAATCGATGCCTTGGTATATTCAGGAGATATCGAGCTGGATTCCGATGACGCCATTTTTGCAGACGGTTCAGATTTATCTGTATCACGATGTGAAGTGGGAAGATTTAATATTTTTCTATAATATGTTTTTCAAACAGGCGATATTATATGCTTGTACTATCTTCGTGCTGATGCGTTGTCGCGATATATTTTATGTTCTTCGCGCATTGTGGCGGCGGCATAAATCGAAAAAGCAGCTCGTGCTTGCGGCCGAGGGGGGCGTGGCGATTCCGGTCGGTGTTTCGGAGCCTGTGGACGGCGTGAATGAAGAGGCCAACGGGCAGGCGGCGGCCGGCGAAGTTGTGGATACTGAAGGGCAGGTGATTGTGCCGGGCGCGGGGCAGGTGAATGCGACGGGGCAGGATAACGCGGCGGCTGTCGAGGCGCAGCCGGGCGACATGCAGACGGGGGAAGAATCATGAAAAAATTCCTCGTGTCATTTCTTTCCCATTTCTGTTTTTGGAAAGAGTTTGGGGATGAAGCCAAGTACAGCGTGAAATCGGCATTGCCTCTGATCATCGCGATGTTTCTGCCGGTCGCGTATCCGGCACTGATTTCGTTGACGTATTCGAATCAGTCGGTCGTCGAGCGTCCGATTGTGGTTCTCGATCTCGATAATTCAGCCATCAGCCGCGATTTGATTCTGTCGTTTGATGCGGCGGAAGGGGCCGTGGTAAAGAAGCAGGTGGAGACGATAGACGAGGGCGTGCAGGAAATCATGTCGCGTGGCGCGGATGCCTTTGTCTATATTCCTGAAGACTTTTCGAGCAATATCAAGCATTTCAAGCAGGGCAACATGAAGGTCTATGTGTACGCCACAAATATGATGACGTATGCGTCGGCCATGACGGCGATTCAGTTGACGGTGTTGGAGAAGAACGTCCAGCTTGCGGTGGAGAATGTTGCGAATCCGAAGGGGATAGCAGGGGAGAAAGCTTATAACGTCATGGATCCTCTGCGGCATGACGAGCATATATTATATGCGCCGACGTTGGCTTATGCATCCTATATTTGCCCGATATTATTTGTATTGGTATTTCATCAGATGGGGTTGCTGATACTGGCGTTCAGCGTTGGATATCATCGAGAAAATGATGAAAAGTTCCGCAAACGGCGGCTTTGGTATATCGACTATTTCTGGAGGTATTTGTATTATTTAGGTTTTATTCTTTTGGGGACGGTAACGGTTTATAAAATCATCGTTCCGATATTTGGGTGGCCGTGCAACAATTCTGGCGAAATGATGAAACTCATGGTATTTATGGTGTTTTGTCAGATGCCGTTATCGATTATGTTGGCGTCGGTTTGCAAAGATAGGTTTACGAGTTTTCAATATATTCTCGGTTTGTCGTTATTCTTTTTCACGATTAGCGGATATGTATGGCCGCTGGCGAATATGCCTGGGTGGGTGGCGAGTTTGAGCGAGATGTGGGGGATAAATCCGGCGGCGTCGGCGATGCGCAAGATTTCGTTTAAGGGGGCGATGTTCGCGGATTGCACGGAAGAGATTACGCGGCTTATCAATCTTAGCATTGTTTATTTTATAATATCGATCATATTTGTGCATCGCGATTTGCCGGTTCGGTTCGTGAAATATCTATATCATCGAATCCGTGGTGGTGGTGTGGCATCGGAGAATAAAGATAATATCGCGACTAAAGAGGATGGAAATTCTGTGGTTGAACCGGGGCAAACTGTTTGATGGTTTTATGGGGGCATCGCCTATGCGCCTGCGGCG
>JAZODZ010000227.1:0-5868 GCA_045597285.1 Myxococcota bacterium | reverse complement strand
GATACGCCGTGCGGCGCTCGCCTAGGGGCGGGTCAAAGACCGCGCCCCTACGTCTCGCGGGCACGTGTCACGTGCCTACCATGGGCGCAATGCTACGCACATCCACAAAAAATAATATACCAACTGGTATATCGCCTATTGACTTGCAATTTCAAAACGCGTAGAAGGTTTCTATACCGAACGGTATATAATTACCATTCGGTAATGTCCATATAAAACAACACGATGTCGATGTCCATTCTTTTGCGATGCAAGTACAATAAGGGACAGGCGATGATTTCACGGAGAGAAACGATGCAGAACGCGTGTTATGCAGTCATAGCAACAGAAGAAAGCCAGCACTGGTTTGAACAGACGGTGCTTTATCACATTTACCCACTCGGAATGTTGGGATGCGAACGTCATAACGATGGCGGTGAAACTCGCCATCGTTTGCCGGAACTCGAAGGGCTTGTCGGTCATTTGAAAGACCTCGGGGTGAATGCGGTTTATTTTGGGCCGTTGTTTGAATCGACGAGCCACGGCTATGATACGAAAGATTATTTTCACATCGACCGCCGGCTAGGCGATGACGACGATTTTCGTCATTTGGTCGAGGTATATCACGAGGCGGGCATCCGCATCGTGGTGGATGCCGTATTCAACCACGTGGGGCGCGAATTCTGGGGATTTCGCGAGGCGCTGGAATACCGTGACATGGCCAGGACGCGGAACTGGTTTAAGGGTCTTCGTTTTGACGGACGCTGCCGCGACGGCGTTCGCTATTCGACCTGGGAAGGCCATGAAGAGCTGGTCAAACTCGATTTGATGAACGGCGAAGTGCGGCAGCATCTGCTGGATGCAGTCTCGTGGTGGATTCATGAGTTCGGCATTGACGGGTTACGTCTCGATGCCGCCGACTGTCTGGAACCGGATTTCGTGCGTGCCCTCAGGAGTCATGTACGCGCCATTCGCGAAGACTTTCTGCTCGAGGGCGAAGTAATTCACGGCGATTACCGGGTCTGGGCAAACGACGCGATGATGGATGGCACGACGAATTACGAAGTATATAAGGGATTGTGGTCATCCCATAACGACGGCAATTTCCACGAAATCGCGTATTCTTTGAACCGGCAGTTTGGTCAGCAAGGCATATACCGCGACCTGAAAATGTACAATTTTGTCGACAATCACGACGTCGATCGAATCGCCTCCAAGCTGAAAAGCCCGCTATCGCTCTATTCGCTCTATGCCATGCTGTTCCTGATTCCGGGCACGCCCTCAATTTATTACGGCAGTGAGTGGGGCATTTCCGGTAAGAAAGGGCGAGGATATGAAGCCGATTATCCGATCCGCCCTGGTATCAGCATTCAGGATTTGACGAACGGCCATGTAGACTGCACATTTGAAGCGGCACCGCTCGAAAAAGCGATATGCAGGCTGTCATCGCTCAGGAAATCGCATTCAGCGCTGTGCCGCGGGGACTATCGGCAAATCGAGGTCAGTGCACAGACGCTGGTGTTCGAACGTTCGGAAGCCTTGGAAACACTCATTTGCATCGTTTCCGATATGCCGATCACGGCACCGTTGACGATTCGTGTTCCCGATGGGCAGTACGAAGACATCCTCAATGGCGGAGAGTACCTAACGGCGACGAACGGACGCCTCACACTCGATGCCTGGCCACACTGGGCACGAGTTTTAAGGAGGATTTAGGATTTAGGATTTAGGATTTAGGATGCCTGCTAATCCGACGGCTTCATTGCCCCTCGACAGATAATCTCAAATGAAATACGGTATTTCGAAGCATTTTTCGAAATGCCGTTTTTTCATTCACACGGGGAAATACTATGGACAAAACAGGCTATCTATCGAGCATTGGAAAAACACCGCTGACACGTCTCGATCGCATTTCTGCACTATGTGGATGCGACGTGTTTGCCAAACAGGAACGCTGCAATCCGTCGGGATCTGTTAAAGATCGCGTGGCATGGTATATGGTTCGCGATGCAATTGAGCGAGGGATTTTGAAGCCTGGATCGAAGGATGTCACGATTATCGAGCCGACGAGCGGAAACACGGGAATTGGTCTTGCTGCGGTGGGCACCGCGCTGAAAATTCCGGTCTGCATCGTTATGCCCGACTCGATGAGCTTGGAACGTCGAAAGCTGATGTCGATATACGACGCCAAACTCATTCTGACGCCAGGGGCGAATGGCATGCGAGGGGCGATTGAAGAAGCTGAGAGAATCATGCAATTAGCCCCGGGACGTTATTTCATGCCGATGCAGTTCAAGAATCCGGCGAATGCGCGGGCACATTTTGAGACGACCGGGCCGGAAATCGCGTCGGAACTTGGAGATAAGATTGATTACTGGGTTGCAGGCGTCGGCACAGGAGGCACTCTGACGGGTGCCGGACGTTTTTTGAAGCAGCTCAATCCAGAACTAAAGGTGATTGCTGCTGAACCGGCGACGTCGGCAATTATTGGACAGAGTCTGCGTGGCGAACCCATTCACCCGGGGCCGCATGGCATTCAAGGGATTGGGGCGAATTTCATACCGGATGTACTGGACATGGCGCTTCTGGATGGTGCCATCGGTATCGAGACGGCGGAGGCCATTCTTCAGGGGCAGGAACTTCTTCGGTGCGATGCGATTTCGACGGGCATTTCGGGCGGATGCAACATTGCCGCGATACTCGAACTCGCCCGAGGCGGCGCATTCAAGCCGTGGATGAAGGTCGTCACGGTGATTCCCGATGGCGTGGAGAAATATATGTCGACGCCTCTCGCGGGATGAACGAGGTTTGGTGCTAGACGCGCGTATGTCAATAGCGCGTCGCGCACGCCGTATGAAATAGGCGTGCGCCATCTGGAACGAATGGCGTATTGAGCGCGTTGCGCGAAATAGCCATTCGCCAGCGAGGCGTATGCAATAGCCGAGCGACAAAAAGAAAAAAAATTGTCAAATTGATCCTTAAAAAAAGCAGTTTTTAGCAAATCGTGATAATGTGATATTTTGTGTGTTATCTTTTTTCGAAAAGGACAGAAAATGGATCAAATACGAAGCACAATGAATCAGCTTTTGACGCTGATGGTAAAGCAGGGGGCAAGCGATCTTCACATTTCCACGAGTTCACCTCCAGAGCTTCGAATAGACGGCGAACTTATTCCACTGAAATCGGATCCTCTGACGTCGGCGCAGACGCGTGCGCTTTGCACGAGTTTGTTATCCGAAGAACAGAAAAAGCGATTTGAGCGTGAAAACGAGCTCGACTTTTCGTTCGGGCTGGAAGATTTTGCGCGATTTAGAGGGAACATTTTTCTTCAGCGCGGATCGGTAGCCGGCGTATTCCGATACATTCCAAGCCGCATCAAGACATTTGAAGAGCTAAAACTGCCGCCCGTGATGAAATATCTCGCGAATCTTCCGCGTGGTCTTGTTCTGGTCACGGGTCCGACGGGTTCTGGTAAATCGACGACGCTGGCGACGCTCATCGACCACATCAACAAGACGTACAAAAAGCACATCATCACGGTTGAAGACCCGATTGAATTTCTTCACAGGAATCAGATGTCGCTGATCAACCAGCGAGAAATCGGCAGCGACACCGCGAGTTACAGCACGGCAGTTCGATACATATTGCGTCAGGACCCTGACGTCGTTCTGTTGGGCGAGCTTCGCGACAAGGAATCGATAGAGACGGCACTGACGGTAGCCGAAACGGGCCACCTCGTGTTATCGACGCTTCACACGAACAGCTGTGCACAGACGATCAACCGAATCATCGACGTGTTTCCGGCGGATCAGCAGGAACAGATTAGAACGCAGCTGTCGTTTGTTCTGGAAGGCGTCGTGTGTCAGCAGCTCATTCCGAACATTTCCGGAAGCGGACGTACATGTGCGATGGAGATCATGATCTCGACCTCCGGTATTCGCAATATGATCCGCGAAGACAAAGTCCACATGATCAATTCGACAATTGCAATGAGCAGTTCTCAGGGCATGCAATCGATGAATCAGTCTTTGTGCAATCTGTGCAAAGCGCAGATAATTTCGGTTGAAGACGCCCTTGCCGGAACAAGCGATCAGATTGAACTCAAGAAAATGCTTGGCATTGAATAACTGGAGAAAGTATGGCCATCTATCTATACACAGGAAAAATCATATCCACCAATACCAACACGAAGGGCGAAATCGATGCGGCGAATCCCGATGCTGCGAGACAGCGGTTGCAAAGTCAGGGGGTTGACGTCAAGAGCGTCAAAGCCAAACCAGATGGTTTCGCCTTCAAAATGCCTGGTACGAGCGGTGTATCGCCACGCGAGCTCATCATCTTCTCGCGTCAGCTTTCGACGATGATCGACTCCGGTCTTCCGATTGTTCAGTGTCTTGACCTTCTGGCAAGCCAGGAAGCGAACGCCAACTTTAAAAAAGTCCAGCTTGCGATCAAAGCCGACCTCGAAACCGGTATGACATTCGCGGATGCCCTGACCAAACACCCGCTCGTATTCTCCAATCTATACTGTTCACTCGTCCGAGCAGGCGAACTCGGCGGCGTGCTCGATACAATTCTCGTCCGTATCTGCGTTCAGCTTGAAAAGACAGCCGCGATGAAGAAAAAGATCAAGGCCGCTCTTGCCGCACCGTTGGGTACGTTAGCCGCAGCAATCGTCATCTCGATCTTCATGCTCTGGAAAATCATCCCGACATTCCAGGAAATGTTCGACAACATGGGTGGTCAGCTTCCCGCGCTGACGCAGATGCTCGTCGATTTGTCGCAGTGGGTTACAGACAACATCCTCATCATTTTCGCCGTCGTCATCGGCGTCCCGGTAGCCATTTCTTTCGCACTGAAGCAACGCGCGATAAAGAAAGTGTGGGATACGGTGGCTCTTCAGCTTCCCGGTGTTGGCGACGTCATCAAGAAATCATCGGTCGCCTCCTTCACCCGAACGCTCGGCTCGATGCTTTCGTCCGGCGTGCCGTTGCTGGACGGTCTTCAAATCGTCAGCGAGTCAGTTACGAATATCGCCGTCGAAGAGGCTCTGACGTTTACGCGACAACGATTGTCGGAAGGATCGACGCTTGCTGATCCGCTTTCGGTTTGTGGCGTTTTCCCGAACATGGTCGTGCAGATGATCCGAGTCGGCGAAGAAACCGGTGCTCTTGATACGATGTTGAACAAAATCGCAGACTTTTATGACGAAGAAGTCGACGACGCAATTGCCAAAATGACGGCAGCCATCCAGCCTGCAGCCATGTGTTTGCTCGCCGTCATGGTCGGCGGCATGCTAATCGGCATGTACCTGCCAATCTTCTCGATGAGCTCCAACGTTCAGACGTGATCTGTTCAGTTCCTAATGGCGTTTCTTAAGTCCGGCATTCTATCGACACAAGGCAGGAGGCAGGAGGCAGGAGGACGCAATGATGTAAATGCATTGATTTTTAGTAAATTCCCTCTGTTCTCTTGAGGTCAAATGCATTGATCATCTTTTCGCGGGCGAGTCGCCCGCGTCCCAGGTCGGGCTGAATAGTTACCGTGATTTGGGTATTACTTGATTTAAAGCGGCTTTCGGGCCGCTTTTTTTATGTGGTGACGCGGCTATGCCTACGGCATACGCCGCACCGCGTCTCCGTGGGCTACGCCCACGGTTATGATTACGGTGCCTTCCAGGCGCTGGCGGTTGAGCCGCAATGCGGCGCACTGTGTGTACGTCCAAACAAATACGTCATGTGTTGAACAGCGAGGCATTTCATTGTAAAATAATAGTTTTGTCATGCAGCGGGCATGTTCGAGATATCTGGAGAATGCGGTTTATGAACAGGCAAATCATTGTATTGCTGATGGCAATACTTTTTATCAATGGCATGGAAGCCACGGCTC
>JAZODZ010000226.1:0-1586 GCA_045597285.1 Myxococcota bacterium | reverse complement strand
CGGGGCTAATCGCGACGGCGAGTGCTTTTCCGCTTGGAAGCTGAACAGTATGAGTGAGCGTAAGTTTCGGCATATGATTGAAAACTCCCAAATCAGATATTCAGTTCATCGAGGATGTTATCGATCTCGCTAATTTTTGCGAGTGCCGTGGCACGTCTCAATTTTTCGGAATCGACGGTGGCGTGTTCGGCATAACGTTCGAACCATTTTTTAGCGACTTCGAGTTTTTCACTATACTCGCGAATCTGAGCTTTCTCTTTCTGGACGAGTGCAAGCTCAAAGCTGGCCGCACCAGCACCGTACATGGCGTCGAGTGCCCGAAGCATCGATCCGCTATTGTCGAGGAATTTATAGGCCATCTCGTAGTGCGCCAGGGCACCTGTGTAATTTTTCATGTCGAAGAGGACATCGCCCATAGCTGATTCCATTTGTCCATCACCGGCATTGTGCAAAAGGCCGTCATCGAGAACGGACTCGGCTTCGCGATAAAATCCGAACCGCGTATAGAGCTTGCCGAGCTCGACATAGTGTTCGGTAACGCCCTGCGGCGATTTCATCGTGGGATTTGATTCGATGGCCTGCGCGTATGAATCGACTGCATCGTTATATTCCTCGGCACCGACGTGACAACGGGCGGCCTGAAGCTGTGCTTCGGCATAGAACGGATCGAGTTTTGACGCCTTTTCTGCGGCCTTGACGCACTCCCCATAGCTGACAACGGAAGCATCTTTCTGATTATCCAGAAACTGCTGTTCAGCCTGCTGCGCATGAGCCTGGGCGAGCGTGAACCAATAGAGCGGCTGCCCGGGATAAATTCCCGTGGCTTCGTTCAGACGAGGAATTGCCGCCTGATAATCGTGATAATCCATGTCGATCCTTGCCATCCAATAGAGGGCAATGTCGTTGTTGGGATCGCGATCGACAGCGCTCTGAAGCACTGACATGGCTTTGTTCAGATTGCCGGATTCGTATAGCTTAATGCCCCTTTCGGCGACATTTGCCGAATCGACAGCGGCATAATTGCAACCGGACATGACAAGAGCGGCCAGAACCAAGCAGAAAATATTTTTCATCATACGACCTGGAAAAGATAGAACTTGAGGTAGTTCGTTTCGGGCACATTGAGCAGGATGGGATGATCCGGCCCCTGCTGCCGCGCTTCGATCTGCCGAAGGCTGACAGAGGCATCATGCGCGGCTTCGATGAGCATCTGCCTAAACATATCGTCTTTCATGAAATGCGAGCAGGAACACGTCGCGAGATATCCGCCGCGCGGAAGGAGCCGCATGGCCTTGAGGTTGATTTCCTTATAGCCACGATACGCATCGCGGGCAGTCGCGTTGCTTTTGGTAAACGCCGGGGGATCGAGGATGATAAAGTCATCTTTTCGTTCATTGTGTTCAAACCTCGATGTCAGAAGTTCGAAGACATTGGCGCAGACAAATTCCACATCGTTGAAGCCGTTTCTAAGCGCGTTGGCGCGGGCCTGATCGATCGCAGTCTGGGAAATGTCCACAGCCGTCACATGCGCCGCGCCGCCGGCTGCGGCGTGAAGCGCGAATGCACCGGTATGGGTAAAGCAATCG
>JAZODZ010000225.1:0-5743 GCA_045597285.1 Myxococcota bacterium | reverse complement strand
TCTTCGGTGCAATTCGCGCCAGTCGCGCAGTCGCATTTGGGCTTTTCGCAAGCCGCTTTTTCATCTTCGGTGCAATTCGTGCCGGTCGCGCAGTCGCATTTGGGCTTTTCGCAAGCCGCTTTTTCATCTTCGGTGCAATTCGTGCCAGTCGTGCAGTCGCACGAGTTGGTCGAACTGTCATCAGAACAAGCTGTGGCAAACGAAGCTGCCGCCAAAATAGACAGGAATGTAACGATAGTTTTCTTATTGCTCATTTGTATCCTCATTTCTTGTAGCAATACTTTTGTAAGGCACTCCCAACAAAAATGTATTTTAACAGATTTTTAGCAAAAACATAGCCGTATTGGCTGGTGTTTATTGCACGCCTATTGTCATACGGCGTGCACGCCTCGCTATTTCATACGCGCGGCGCTTATATAGACAAATCCCTCGTTTTGGCGTATCATTCTGCCCGTTTTGCTGTTTATTACAGCGATTTGTTTTACTTTCCGGCTTGATGTCGGCAATAGGGAGTATGTTATGACGGTAAGTCTCAAGAAAGGTGATTCGATTCTACTCAACGATGCAGATGGTAAACCCTTAAACAACGTGATTGCAGGACTTGGCTGGGATGCCAATCTCAAGAAAGAAGGCGGTTTCTTTAAGCGCCTATTCTCCGAGACCCCGAAGTTTGACTGCGATGCGACCGTTCTCGTGTGCAAGGACGGCAAAGTTTCCGGGCTCGAAGATGTCGTTTTCTATGAGAACCTCAAACATAAATCGGGTGCCGTCGAGCACACGGGGGACAACCGCAGTGGCCAGGGCGACGGCGACGATGAACAGATTATCGTGCATCCCGTCGACATACCCGCTGAATACGACAAACTCGTCTTTATCGTGAACATCTTTGAACCGGAAGTCAGAAAACAGAACTTCGGCATGGTTACCAATGCTTTCATCCGTTTCGTCAATGCCGACAACGATACCGAGATCTGCCGTTTTGACCTGACTTCAGACTACAGCACCGAGACCGCCATGGTTTTTGGCGAACTCGTTCGCAAGGACAATGGCTGGGAATTCAAGGCACTCGGCGAAGGCACATCCGACACTTGCCTCGAAGACATCGTCAAACGTTATCATTAATTGCTTCATTGCCGCAGGCAAATAAGCGCTGGCTCCACATAGAGCTGGCGCTTTTTTTAGGCCTCCGGTAACGCCGGGGGTAATTGGAAAGTCCAGTAGCTACCATAAGACTGATATATCATTGACTGGGCTTACGCAGACATACCGAGCCGAAGTGCTCGCCAGATTACAAATGGCTTTTATGAAATCGTACTGTAGCTGAACGGTTATTCTTCACCTCTCGACAAACGCAAATAAACTTGATTCCGTCGCATTCATAGCGTAAAAAACTGCGGCTTTTTTAGCCGGGATGGGATGAATAAAACCTTACAGGAATTAACATGCAGACAGGCCTGATACAGAAACTCAGCCCGAAACTGAAAGGTGCACAGCGCCGCCAGCTTCGCGGCCTCGCTCATTCACTTAAACCTATCGTTCAAGTCGGCCAGCAGGGCGTCACCGACATGGTCATCAGCCAGCTCGAGACGGCCCTTTACGATCACGAACTCGTCAAGGTCAAGGTCGTCAACACGTTCGACGGCGCGATCGAAGATGTCGCCATTGAACTGACCGAGGGCACAAACAGCGCGTGCGTACAGCAGATTGGCCATATCCTTCTTTTCTACAAAGCCAATCCCGACGAACCCGTCATCGAATTGATTAAATGTTCGGAGAAGGCATAAAATGCTTCGGATCTGTGTCGATGAAGAATGGCCCAACCCACGTCAGGTTGGGCGGATTGCTGAAATTATCAAAGCCGGCGGCCTCGTCGTCTATCCCACGGATACGATTTACGGCCTCGGCTGCGACATGATGCAGAAAAAATCGGTGGAACGCGTGTACCAGATGAAAGGCAAGGATCGGAAACACCCCCTGTCATTCATCTGCCCGGATTTGAAGAATATCGCGCGTTATGCCGTCGTGTCCAATATCGCCTACCGCCTGATGAAACGCATTCTTCCTGGCGCGTACACGATTATTTTACCGGCATCCCGCGAGGTTCCTCGCCTCATGCTGAGCAAATCCGCCACCGTTGGCATCCGCGTCCCCGCGCATCCGGTCACCAAAATGCTCGTCGACAGCCTCGACAACCCGATCGTGACGACATCCGTCCCCTCTCCCGAGAATGTCCAGTTCAGCGATCCCGAAGAAATCGCGCACCGGCTTCCCTTCCTAGACGGCATTATCGACTGCGGCCTGATTGCCCCCGAACCCTCGACGATTATCGACCTCACGACAGACACGCCGCGCCTTATCCGCATGGGGAAAGGCCCTGTCGATGCCATCCCGGATATCGTCATCGACGATTCGGATAACACTTAAAACTCGCCCATATTTCAGGCGTAGAAATACTAAATCCCCGTGGGGCGTTGCGGGGCAGGGCCCCGCATCGGGGGTAGGCGCGTATTTGCCGCAGGCAAATAGCGCCGCAGGGGGCTTGGCCCCCACACAAAACGATTAACATTCATAAAGTCACACAAAAGATGTTCGATCCGCTTCCATCTCATCAGTCAGTCGCCGTTTTCGGCCTGGGGGCTTCAGGCATGGCCGCCATCCAGCTGCTTTCGGCATATCACAAATCCATCCTGGCCTCGGACAGCGCCGACGAAAGCAAACGCGCGGAATTTGAGGCGAAACTGCCCGCCGACACGCGCCTTGTGCTCGGCCACAACGACATCGGCGACGCCACGATCATCGTGACGAGCCCCGGTCTCGAGCCTTCGACGCCGATTTTTGCCGAAGCCGAGGCCCGCGGCGTGCCCGTCATCGCCGAACTCGAACTCGCCGCACGCGCCACCGACATCCCCATCGTCGCCATCTCCGGCACCGACGGAAAAACCACGACGACTACGCTGACTTCCCACATTCTGAACGCCTGCGGCGTCACCAATAAAATGGGCGGAAACGTCGGCATCCCCCTCTGCAAAGTCGTCCACGAAAATCCAACGCTCGCCTGTTTCGTCGTCGAAACAAGCGCGTTCCAGCTCGTGTTCTGCCCCAAATTCCATCCGCATATTCTCATCGCCACGAACATCGCCGAAGACCATAGCGAGTATTTCAAAGGCGACTGGAAACGATACGTCGAAACGAAGCGCCGACCGCTCGCGACCATGCACGGTGATGACGTCGCGATTCTGAACGCCTCCGATCCCGAAATCCGCACGTGGAATCAATACACCGACTGCGTTTGCGCATGGTACGGCGCATCCAAAGCCGACATCCCCGACACCGCGGCGAGCTATGCGTATGTCGAAGGCGACGCACTCCAGTTCCATCACGCGGGCCAGGCCCACGCGCTGCCGCTCGCCAATCTCAAACTGAAGGGGGAACACAACCTGATGAACGCGATGGGCGCAGTCCTGGCTGCCCTGTTCATGGGGTGCGCGTTCGACGAAATCGTCGCGTCCATCGACAGCTATGAACTCCCACCGCACCGCATTCAGACGATTTGCACCACAAACGGCGTGCGATTCATTGACGATTCCAAGGCGACGAACCCGCATGCCGGCATTGCCGCGCTGATCGCCGTGAACGAACCGACCGTCCTCATCGTCGGCGGCGTCGACAAAGGCCTGTCGCTGACCGAATGGCTCCGGCTCATGGACAAAAATGTCCGGCACATCATGGTCATCGGTGCGCTCACCGAACGGTTCTGCCGCGAAGCGGACGAATGCGGCATCAAGGCACCACGCCATCTGTGCAAAACGCTCGAAGACGCCGTCCGCGACGGCTATGCGCTTGCGCGACGCGACGCCTGTTCCGTCGTCATGCTTTCGCCGGGATGCTCGAGTTACGACATGTTCAAGAGCTATGGCCAGCGCGGTGACGTGTTCGCGGCTACGGCTCGAAACGTGGAACCAGAGAAATAGCTTTTTATTTTATATTTTGAAGGCGCGGCTATCGGCGATACGCCGATACGCCGCGCCTGCTCGCTTTGCTGCGCATACGCTCGCCTCGCCTATGTGCGTTGCGCATACGGCGAACGTATTAAAAACGCCTAGACGTTGATGTTGCGCATGTTGCAGACGTTTTTTGAGTACACACACGATGACGAAGGAAAACCCGTCGACAATCGTCGTTATTTTGAAGGTCTCAAAGTGATGGCGGTTCCGATTTTGATGACTTTCTTATCACAGGCCTCGTATTGTATGGCATATCCCTTGTCATCGATTTGTTTGAGGGCGGTCTTGTCGATGTAGACAACCCCTTGTTCCCGCATTTTTTTAAACCTCGATGTCGTAGTCATAATGCCGCGTTCTGCCATGATTGCCTCCGTTGCGTCGAATGTGCATTTGCACACGGGCATGGGATTATGCCGTACCGTTGTCTTGACGGAGATCTAAAGGTTCACTACAATGGGTTGACCAAACCTATGTGGGGCGGTGAAATTCTCTCAATTTTAGACCTGTTTATAAATTCGGAATTTAAGAGGTATTGGTTATGTCTAAGAGTTCACGCCACACAGCCGGGGTTTTGTATAATCTGAATAATAACCGCATGAATGTGATTTGTTCGGTGTTGGCCATTCTCGGCATGATGGGTATGGTGGGGTGTTCGCTTGCGGATCCGTGTGAGAAAGGTGAAATAAAAATAGATGATGAATGTAAACCGTGTCATGAAGTGGTGCTTTATCATCTTAATAATAAAGGCAAGTGTGTGCCAGACACATTGGAAGAATGTGGTTCACCAACTAATAATTGTGAACAAATAGAAGGAAAGAATGAAGTGGGATGTGAATATGGAAAATGTAGGATTAGTTCATGTGCTAAAGGGTATGAAAAAGTCGAAATAAGAGGTGAGAACGATTATTGCAGGCCGTCGACAGAAGAAGCATGTGGTGATAAAAAAACAAATTGTTATAAAATTAAAGGTATGAAAAATGTTGGTTGTGTTGATGGAAAATGCGTTATAAAAGAGTGTGAAGAAGGTTATGAATTAAACGATAATAGTTGTGTGCCGATTGAACTGTACCATTGTGGTGAAGAAAAGAATATCAACTGTGTTGAGGTATTTAAAAAATTATATAGCAATGAGAAATATAAAAATATTGCCGTTCCATCGTGTAGCAATGACAAACAATGCATAATAAGTGATTGCAAGGAGTTTGTCGATGAAAATGAAGAAATTCACGATTCTGTACTGATATCCTGTGAACAATACGAGCAGTATCAATCTTCTTACGACGAAGAAGGTAAAGCTTTCATGCAAATGTGTGAAGATTCTGAGAATAAGGAGTTTAAATTCTGTTTACCATATCAATGTCCAAGAGCCGATGCTGGACAAGTTCAAAAAGTTGTCCAAGGTGAGTGCGGATGCGGTAATTCAGAAGATACTGAAGATAGTGATGGGGATGGTGTCATGAACTGTAAGGATGTTTGCCCCAATAACCACACGAAAACAACAGTTAAAGGCGAAGGTGGATGCGAGATTCGCGATACAGATGGTGATGGTGTGGATGATTCTGCAGATTTTTGTCCAACCCGGAAGGAAAAGCAATCATTTACGGATATTACGGAAGATGAGTTAAAAAATCATGGATTATGTGGTAATAATGGATGTCCGAAATCTGCAGACGAATTGGATGAACTTGGAATAGCCAAATTATGCGGGATTTATAAAGAGAGAAGTGATAAAATGCCAG
>JAZODZ010000224.1:0-2388 GCA_045597285.1 Myxococcota bacterium | reverse complement strand
TTGCCGGTCAAAAAGTATAAAACGCAGTCGTCGCTAAACCAGTTTCGCGAATATACGATGCTTCGGCCACTCTTGCTCGAACCTTATGTGGGATTTTTGCCTTCGGAAGTCGATGCCCTGTGTGAACAGTTTGGTATGAATCGAGCCGAAGCCGCTGAATGGTACGACGGTTATATGCTTCCGCATGAGCATCATGTATATAATCCCTGTTCATTGGCACAGGCGATGATGTATCATTCCTATGGTAGCTATTGGACGAAGACGGACACGTTTGAGTCGTTGCTCGATTATATCAATGCCGATCTGGATGGTGTATATAATGACGTGATGTGCATGATAGGCGGCGGTCGCGTCAATGTCGATACGACATCGTATGACAATTCATTTACCGTTCCAACGTGCAAGGATGATTGTTTTACATTGCTCGTGCATATTGGATATCTTGCATACGATGAAGAGATATCACAGGTGTTTATTCCCAATGAAGAAGTGCGCATGGCCTTTCGTGCCGCACTCAAAAAATGTGCATGGCCAGATGCCATCAAGCCATATCAAAGGTCTCAGCAATTCATAAAAGCCATCAATGACGAGGATAATACGACGGTTGCCCGGATGGTTGAGGAGACACATCAATATATGACTTCAGTGCTGGCATATAATAATGAAAACGCGCTCGCCTGTGTGGTTTCAGTATTATGTTGGTATGCCGAGAATCAATATCATGTGATCCGTGAATTCCCCACGGGCAAAGGATTTGCTGATATCGTATTATTGCCCAAAAAACGTGTGCAAATGCCGGCCATGGTGATCGAGCTGAAGTTCAAAAAAGATGTAAAGACCGCGATTGATCAGATTCATAACAATAATTATCCAGGCAAGTTAAAAGATTATTATGGTGAGCTGATATTGGTTGGCATCAGTTACGATAAGAGAAAGGCGCACGACTGCGTGATCGAGCGGTTCGAGCGAGAGGCGGATGGATGACGCGGGTTTGCAGCAAATTGGGGCGTGCAAAATGCGCCGCCCGCGTATCGCTGTAGGCGCGTGACACGCGCCAATGCGGCCATGAGTTTTAGTGTGGTTTTGCGGTACCCGTGAGTTTTGATGCGCCACTGCAGGGCACGGCAGATATATGCACTACCATATATGACATATATGACGAGGATATATATTATGCAGCCTGGTTATAGTCGACAATACATACTTTTGAAACCATCTGCTTAATCCTATCGATTATGCATTCAACATTCTCAAGAACCGTTGCTGAATATAATACTTCACCACAATTTTCACAAATCATACACGGTACATTTTCGATGATAATATAGTTTTCGCCGAATGTTGAAAAGTAAGGCTTTGTCGTGGTTTTGAGTTTTTCTGCTTTACAACACAAACATCTCATTTTTTACCTCACAATCTCGTTTTAAAGTCAGGTGACCACTGCGCAGAATCTGGATAATATGCCGTAATGATTCGGCTCGAAGTTCCTTCGTCACTCATAACGACGTGTAGAATGCGATTGCCTTGCGTAATGCCACAGATTAAGCAGCTTGGAAATGGAAAATCATCGGGATATTGTTCGATAATCTGACCCGAAATGACAGCACTTCGAACATCGCGCATAAAAATGCCTCTTTGCTTAAACGCTCCATTGCATGTTCCGTAACAAAGACTGCATCGGATGCAAAATAGCTTTGAATCGTTGTCAGATCGATCATAGCTCACTCCGAACTTACCCAAAAATGCCTTGGCAAAAACCAAGACTCATTCAGTCTATCGTGGGATATGGGCTATTTCAAGAACTATCGTATCTTGCACGGCATCCGTTATGCTTCACCCACGGTTATGATTGGGGCCCCTTCCAGGCGCTGGTGCGTTCAATTGGCTACACAGTGTGTAGCTTTTTTGATGAACGGGGAAAGTTAGGTAAAACTGCCGACAGTTCTTGAGCTGTGCGACCGACATGACGCTACCTTGTTCGTGGTTTAGAGCCTTCCCTGACGTTTTTACTTGCCTCAATGTATTTGTTTTCGCCTACGCACGGCAGGGGCGTTCGATTGTGAACGCCCCTGCCCCCGCACGCTATTTGCCCCTCCGACGCTCCCTCCATGGGGCGACATACGGTAGCCGACATCGTGTTGGCTATAGTGTTGTTTTGCTGTACTATGAGGGGGTGCCAGACCACATTTGGCAGACAATATCGAAGAACTGCAAGATCAAAGTCACTCAAGAGACGTTCATCCAAATTCTGACGTTTTTTACATAGCTGATGATATTTCGGACATATTGTAAAATGTGCGGCGCGGCTGAAAACAGCGCTTACAGCGCTGTTTTTGTGCCGTCGAATTATTCGATGGCAGCCCCCTGATAGGGGGCACAGCCGCGCTT
>JAZODZ010000223.1:0-3243 GCA_045597285.1 Myxococcota bacterium | reverse complement strand
TGCTTATTCTTGGGCTGCAATCAAGGGTGGGGGCGGGTATCGACTTACGTCGATACGCCGCCCATCGCGGCGGACTATTTCACGGTCATTCTTTCAGCCACATATTCGCTTGCCACAACACTTTCTGCGTTTCAGCCGCACTTCCCTCGATCCCGTTCAATACGCCGCCGCCTCTTCTGCGTCATGCCACAAAAAAGCCCGCCACAAACGGACGAGCTTAATCGTTTACACTTTTTAATCGTGATTATTTGGAGCAGACGGTCTTTACAAATGCGGCTTGGAGCCTCATCGTCAAGAGCAGGTCCCTCTTCTGGGAACAAATCTTCGTTAATCTTGAACTCATTTTCTTTGAGCAAAATAATCTCTCTGAACCATCGTCCGACTTTCCACGGAACCATGGATAGTTCTCCATACACCAGTCGTACGCACGTTTTGCTGTTTCTGCGTCCTTTGAACCGTTTTCCGTATAGAACGCTATTCTAAATTGTCCTTTTTCCCAACTCATTGTCGTTCCTCCATTGTTATGAACAGGGGCTAGGGAGATGTGCCGACCGCACGTCTTTAGTATGATTGGCAAATTTATACTTGTGATGTTTTACGTATAAATTTTCTGAATCATAAAAAAAAATTAATCTTTCTTTACCCGGAAATTAAAAAAATAGTCTGATCATGAGGTTAAGCATTGATACGGCATTTTGTTCTGAATCCTTTGGTAAATCTGCGCTTGTGCGTGGTCTGCCGCATATCGCGCAGCGATAGCGGCAAGAGGGCGTAGAAAGCACAGGCACGTGTCGTGCGCGTACCAGGCAATCCACACCAAAAATCCCTCGCCATTTGGGGATGGGCAAGCCCGCAAAAAAAATTAAAAAAAATGACCTCCGAAGTGTCACAAATTTTTTTTTTTGTCATCATCTTGTGTGTGCATTGACGCTCGACATGAGGAGGGAAAAATGTACGAATCTGGCTTTACATAACGGTTTGAGCACTGACCGTCATATCGTGCGGCTTGCCCCGTGGTCAGGGAATGCGATCACTGTATCTGGACGCGGATGCAGAGGATTGCGGGTTGCACTCGCCAGGCACATTCTGGACACTCATTTTTTACGCGGCTTGCACGCGGAAAGGGGGTGGTGTGCCAGGTCGCACGTTTGTTGGGCTAGGCGGCGGCTGGCGGGTGGGAATGGGAGAGAGAGGAAACCCTGTTTCCTAGAAGAACTATGTCCGGATTTTGCCTATGGCTACATTCATGATTGGACTAAACTCTGAAATTCAGACTATTCATCAGTTGATGACCTCCTGCCTACTGCCTATTGCCTAATTTCGATAGGATTACGTACTTTGGAAACGCAATTAGGGGTTGTCTACAAATTTGATCCAGGAATTGGAACAATGTTTTGTCAGATTGCATCAATGTGTGTTAAAATAATAAGTTTATGTCATTCACGGCTGGCTTCGGTCGGTATCGAACTGCTGGCTGTGACATAGCTAACAGGTTGCAACATGGATCTAACGCATCGCTGGATATACGCGGAAGGACCGGCAAAACGTCAGCAGATAATAGAGGCACTTCAGCGTGGTGAAAAAGACTGGCCGAAATATCTTGAAGGTCTGAAGGGGGTGAGCGAGGTTTCGAATGGACTCGATTTGCGTGGGATGAGCCTCAAGGGGCTCGATCTGAGGCAGGCCAGTTTTGAGCGAGTCCACCTGGAACAGGCGGATTTGAGCGGTGCAAACCTTGCGGGCGTGGTGATTCGGAATGCGTTTGTCAGCGGTGCGGATTTGACCGGCGCGGATTTGACCGGCGCGGATTTGCAGAGCGTTTCTTTGGCTGGGGCAAACCTGAGCAATGCGGTTTGCAAGGGAACCCGAATGAGCCAATCAAACATTGAAAACGCCAATTTTTCCAATGCGAACGTATCTGGGGCCGATTTCCGATATTCCAAAATGACCGGCGTGAACTTTGACTCCGTCAATGCGAATTTCACCTCGCTTGCCAATGTTGATGCGACCGGATTGCAGGCATCATCCGGGCAGTTTAAGAAATCCAACTGGTTTAAGGCGAATCTTCGCGATGCGAATTTTAGCGGTGCCTCGATGACGGAAGCCGATTTGTCCTGTTCCGTGTGTGAGAACGCGGATTTCTCGAATGTCGAAGTCACGCGAGGGGCATTCAAAGAAGCGAACTTGACCGGCGTAAAGATGGCTGGACTGAGCGCATTCGGGACGAATTTTTCGCAGTGCACACTGGCACGAGCCGATTTCAGCAATGCTAACCTTTCCGAGTGCTGTTTTAATAATGCCTATGCTCATGAGCCGGCTGAATTTGGCGGCATACAGGCTGAACATGCCTTCTTTATGAACGCCAATGTTTCGAAATGCAGTTTTGCGGGCGCGAATCTTCAGCGCGCATTTTTCTGCGAATCGAACATGGCGGAATCGAATTGCTCGAACGTCAATTTTACGCACGCGAATTTCCAGAAAGCGAATATGCGCATGGCAGACCTAACCCAGTCGACGATGGAAGAAGTGGTTTTGAACGGCGTGCGTCTGTGTGATGCGGAACTTGGCAAAGCTGTTCTGACCAATACAAACCTGACGCCGTCCATACTGGATGGGGCAAAGATCGAAGGCACTGTGATGTCGCGTGCCGCAGAAGAAGCCGTCGAAATCAGCCGCGTGACGGGAACGCCGGTTTATCAGGATTAAGGGCGTTATGGCTGCCAATTCTGTTGAAAAAAGCGCACAGAAACTGAACGCCTATCTTCGGAGTCATGGCAAGAAGCAGGGCAAGGCGTGGCGCTTGCGAGTGCGTTCGCTTCTCGCCCAGACATTCGAGGCATTGAATGCGAAACCGCTCAATGGCGCATTATGTCTTGAGTTGGCTGGAAAAATCGAACGCGAGATAGCGGCACTGGAAGGCGGCGAACCCATCGAGGAAGAAGGCGGCGAGCCGCTGCCGGAAAAGAGCCGGAATAGCGAGCCGGATTACAATCGCGATGCGCGTATTGGCGCAGCCAATAGCGCATCGGCCGAGCGTATTGAGGCAGGCGACGGCGCAGAAGCGCCGGAAGACGGCCGAAATAGCGAGGTAGGGGAGACGCGTATCGCGGATACAAAGGTACCTGATGATGGCTTGGATTCAGGTGAAGAAAAGACTGAGGCTGAGCCGGAATCCGATAGCGTCGCGGGGGACACGTCCCCCGAAAAGCAAAAAGAAATACAGAATCCTAATAAAATCAAACT
>JAZODZ010000222.1:0-6832 GCA_045597285.1 Myxococcota bacterium | reverse complement strand
GCAGTTTCGGAGCGCGTGAGTTCTCGAATCATGGATGGCGTATTTGATGGGACGATGAATGGCGATCATGAAAAGGCTGAGTTCTATACGGAACTGAGTGAAAACCATCCCGCGATGATGCAAATACGAAACATCGTTATTCAGCGAATAAAAGAGATTGCTGCGTCCATATAAACAAATCCGCCCGCGTATCGCATTGCGATAGCGGGCGGCAAGAGGCCGTATGCGCTAATGGCGCATAGGCCGAACCGCGTGGCGTATCTGCGAAGCCGATAGCCCGCAATCAAATGAATAAAGAAAGAGAAAAATAGACGAAATCCAATTCTGAATGTATAAGGACGGCGACTTGTCCTGTTGGATTTCTTAAAACTCAATAAAAGCTTTTGAATATGTCTCAAACAAACGAAAATGATTTAAACGACAGCAAAACAGTCATGCTGGACGGGCAATTGCCTGACGTCGGCGCGAAAGCACCCTCTGAATTTCAGACAGGCGAGCCAACTGTGCATTCGGCACCGGCAATTCCGGTTCCGGAAAAACGAGATTCGGGCGCATCGGCGTCGATTTCGCGTTCGGGCTCTGTATCGGCGTCTTCGGCATCGAAAGATATCGGAAATCTCGAAACAATGCTGCATTCAGCGGGTTCGCAGGAAGAGGATTTTTCTGACGCCGATGATGCGTCGTTGCCCACGTATCTGTTACCGGCGGTCGGCGATCAGTTTGCGAATTTCATCGTCGAGGAACGCGTCGGCGCAGGCGGTTTCGGAGCGGTTTATCGCGTCAAAAATCCGTCGCTGGGGCGCGAAGAAGCGCTCAAGGTCATTCTGCCGGAAGTCGCCAATGAGCGGAATAATGACAAGCGGTTCCTTCGCGAAGTCAACGTGATTTCGCGCATCGAACACCCGAATATCGTGCGCCTTTACAATTCGGGAACGACCGAGACGGGCGTCAAATGGATGACGATGGAAATGCTCGTCGGCGCACGGCTCGACAAGGTGATTCGGCAGAGCGGTGGACTTTCGTTTGAAGAATCGAAGATGATCATGATCCAGCTCCTCAACGGCTTGCAGGAAGCGCATTCGCGTGATTTGATTCATCGCGACCTGAAGCCGAGCAACGTGATTCTGACGGAGAAAGAAGGCTACGGCGCGGTCGTGAAGATTCTCGATTTCGGTCTGGCAAAGGCACTCGGCAAAGACGAAAACAGCGAGTTCCAGGATCTGACGCAGATGGCCCCGAATTTAATTTTTGGAACGCCTCAGTACATGGCCCCTGAACAGCTCCAGCCGGGCATGAAAACGGGACCGTGGTCGGATGTTTATTCGGCGGCGTTGCTGTTCGTCGAGATGGTGACGGGCAAAAAAGCCGTCGAAGGCAATTCGTTTGTCGAAGTGGCGTTCAAGCAGATTAAAGAAGACATTGCGTTCCCGAGTGAATGGAATGGACGTGCAATCGGTGCTGTGATGCGCATGGCCCTGACGAAGGATGCCCGCAACAGGTTCCAGAATGCCGGTGCCTTCCGCGATGCGCTGCTCAGAGTACATTCGCTGGATGAACCTGAAGAGGTACTCCACAATCCGGCTCCGGCGCATCGCGTCGGCGTGAGCGGCGTTTATCTGCCCAATATGCCGGAGCCGGTTGTCAAAGAAGTTGTCAAAGAAGTCGTAAAGCCTGGCAAAACTGTCCGTAGCGGCCCCCCTCTCATCGTACTCATCTTCTTAATCATCTGCACGATAGGATTCATTAGCCTGGTGGGTATTATCGTATTCCTCTACATACTCGGGACTCTTTAGGCTTTCAAATCAGTAGCCCCTGGCAACGCCCACGGTGTACACAAAGTCGTGAGACAACGAAGCCCGTTAGGGCTTCCAGTTTTGTAGCCCCCGGTTGGCGCGCCTACCGGGGGATCAAGAGCGTCTACACACATTTTTAACCCCGTAGGAGTTTCCCATGCTAACGCATATTTTTGTGGGCAATCCCTTCGGTGTTTATTTCATTGGGCTGTTTATTTAAGCAATTCCTCGATCTGCTGGATCAAGTCGATGCGATGGATGATATCGCGCAGGTAATCGAGTTTTTCGGTTTCGATGACAGCTTTGGGACCGATGTCGTAATGCTCGAACCAGTCTTCGTACTGCGCGTGGAGTTTTTGGATATAGCTGAGCGGGATTGCCATTTCGGACTCGCGGCCGCGCTTCTTGATGCGCCGACGCACGCCGCGGACGGAACAGCGCAGATAGATGAGGAGATCGGGCGGCTGAAGCTCGGAACGAATCGTTTTGTAGAGCTCCATATAGGTCTCGTAATCGCGTTTAGAAATGCCGCGTCGGCGGTGCAGGTTCTCCGCGAATATCTCGGCATCTTCGTAAATCGTGCGGTCTAGGATGACGCGCTGATCGGATTTCTGTGCCTCGAGATGAAGGGCAAACTTCCTGGACAGATAAAAAATTTGGGAATTGAACGCCCAACGGTTCATGTCTTCGTAGAAGTCCGCGATGTAAGGATTTTCATCGACGGGTTCATAGAGGGGATGAAGTCCAAATTTGCGGGACAGGAATCCGACCATGGTCGATTTTCCTGCCCCAATGTTTCCGGCGATAGCGATAAATCTTGCTGGCATATCCACTACTTTTTGGGGTGGAAAAAAAACACGCAGCCCAATGCATTGGGTGCGTGAGACAAAAGAAACAGGACGATATGTCCTACATAACGAACTGGGTATATATCAAAAGAGACGGTAGCAGTAAAGTTGCGTTGTAAGTCATGTGGAGCAACATGCTGGGATATAAGGATTTGTAACGGATTTTAAGTAGCCCGGAGACGAGCGAGACGCACGTGATGGGGATGAGTGCCCAGAGGTGATCGAGGGACTGTTCGACGTGCAGACTCGTGAAAAGGAGCGTAGCCACGCCGATCGCGATGGCATTCTGAAGGACGGGATGGCGCGAATCCGGGCGAGCTTCGAGGCTGGTTTGAATGACGCCACGGAAGAGGCATTCTTCAGAAATACCGGCGAGTATGGCGAAAAATCCGGACATAAAACACGTCGAGGGCAACTGCGAAGCCATTTCGATGGTCGACAAACCAGGAAGCGGCGCAAATGACACCGTGACAGCTGCCGTGACGGCGAGCCCGATACCGATACCTATAGAAATCCAAGGCGTGAAGGCATGTGCGCCTGCCGCTGCAGTCACCTGTTCAGGCAAGGCGTTTTCCTGACCGGCGTTGTCCGTCACGGAATCGGCGGCCAGGCGAGCTTTGCGGTTCCGGAACCAGGCCCACGCGCCTGCCGCCACAAGAAACCCGACAAAGTTGCACACCATCAGCCCGAGAAGTTCGGCATAAGACGGGAACAGCAAGTCCGAGTTTGGCGTGATGGCTGTGACTGCCATCGCAATGGCATACGCCGTCAACATGGCGAGCACGAAGACAATGATGAAGTCAAACCACCGGAATGCCGGCCGGAAAGTCCATTCTTTCTTGCTGTTGATGCAGAACGTCCCCCAAAGCCCGACGACGAACGCCAGAAACAGGCCGAGATAAACCAGAATAAAGTGGTTTGACGACACGGCGGCGACGACGAGCGCCCCTTCGGGAGCAGAGATTTCCGACTCGGTCGCGCTGTCATTCCCGACGGCGAGTATTTCCGACACGGCGCATTGCTGGCGCGGTTCGACCTCGAATTTTTTGGCAAACCGATTGGGCAGATCGAGCGGCCGCGGTCCTAGTATTTCCTCGTTATGGACATCGCCTCCCCTTCCGATATCGATCTTTTCAGGCACCTCGCTTATCCGTGATTCCGGCAGGCACACGAAGTACGACGCCTGCATGTCGGGGTCGATTGCCAGAACTGCCTTCCCGGAGTCATCGGCCACGGCTATGCGCTCGCCATCTTCACGAAATGACAGCAAGATCAAGCTGATCAGCATTGCCGCCAACGAAATGATGAAAAAAACTTTCGATTTCATGGGACGATAATATCAGTCGGCGAGTTCTGGATCGGCAATCTGTGGAATCACGCGCTCAATAAAGAGATCGACGATGTCTGAATCGAGAGCGCCAGATTTTGCCTCGGCAAGAAGGATTTCCGCAGCTTCCCCAAATGAATGGCGAGTCTTGTAAAGCCTGTCGCCACCGGTAAGGGCATCGAAGATGTCGCAAATCGTAATGATTCGGCTCTGAATAAAGATCTGGTCCCCCGAAATGCCATAAGGATAACCGGTTCCGTTCAGTTTTTCGTGGTGCTGGAGTACAAAAATCGGCACGTTTGCCCATCTCTGAGGCCATGCAATCTGCGTCAGATATTGCCAGGAAATTAAGGCATGGCGCTGAATTTCCTTTAATTCATCCTTGTTGAGCGTGCCGCGTTCGATGAGCAGCGATTCGATTTCCTGCGGCTTGAGCAGGGGAAGGCTTGGACACGGGGGAATGAAAGTCCGCCCCATTTCATCGATGAGTTCGCGGTCGGCAGGCGTGGCCTTTTGCTGTGCCTGTACGACGCGTGTGACCATTTCGCGATAAAGCTCGAAACGACGCGGGGTTGGGTAGTTTTCGGCCCGTTTTTCGGGCGGTTGCGATGAAAACCAGGCCTCGAACAGATCGATGCGCTCCAACAGATGCTGGAGTTCATTGGGCAAAAGTTTGGCGGATTTGAGCAGAATCTCGCGCCGCAGGACGACCTTGCCGATGTCGTGAAGCATAGAGGCAAACCGCAGCTCGTCCAGGTGGTTGTTGGAAAATGTGATGTTCTTAAATGCCGGTTCCTGCGAATTCTGGATGGCCTGTGCCGTGTAAAGCGCATATTTTGCTACGCGCATCGAATGGCCGGCAGATGCAGGATCACGGGCATCCATGACCGCGATAATCGATCGGATAAAGCCGTCAAAAACCGAGCTCAAATCCGCATTAATAAACGTCCTTTCGAGGGCGCTTGCGGCAACACACGATACGCGCACGAGGAGATCGAACGCATGGCAATCGATACCGTCGGGATCGTTCGACTCGGCCAGAATCACACCGAGTTCCTGTTTTGGCGTGACGAGCGGGACGATGACGGCGCAACCGCAACCATCCTGCCCCGCTTCGTTTATAAGCCCATACAAACTCGCGTTCTGCGTCCGAATCGCCTCGCGGAAGGCATTGTCGCCAAGCATGGAAGGGGAAGTCCGATACTGCCGCGTGCGTTCATAAAGGCATAAAAACGAATCGCGAAATGAGTCATGCCGCCAGATTGCGATGTGCGTGACCTGCGGAAGGCGCTGCAAAAGCGTCAGTGTCAGGTACGACATGACGGGCTGATGCGTCGTTTTGGTCGTCAGTGCCGTCGCCGTTTCGAGCAGAAACGACAGCATTTCCACATCATCCGACATTTCGAGTGTCCGCATCGAAACGCTTTTAATCTGCCGAACCTGTCGTTCGGCATTCTCGGATGGCCCGAATGCGTAAGTACAGCGCACCATACTCTGGCCGAGAAAAAGCATACATTCTCCGGCGAGCGCCACGGATTGAGCGAGCTGTTGACTGAAAAGCCGGACGTCGACGGTCGATGAGCGAACCCTCGTCCCGTGTTCGCTTTGCAAGTCGCAATAGGCGTAATGCAAAGCCTCGTGGTTGCACGTAAATCGGCCATGATACTCGCTGATTTCGGGATCCGTCAGCTGAAAATCGTTTCCGGGATCTGAGCCGATATGCACGACACTCTGGTGAAAGTTCATGCATTTTCCCGCATCCCTGCCGTATATGACTTCAAGCTGCAACATCGCGATCGATCTGAATACCAAAAAACGTTGTGACATTGGCGTGTCCAGCCAGTTTCTTTAGGCTGGTTGCACACTTCACGTGCCCTAT
The DNA here is from genome assembly GCA_045597285.1 of Myxococcota bacterium. Classification (GTDB taxonomy): domain Bacteria; phylum Myxococcota_A; class Bradymonadia; order UBA4248; family UBA4248; genus UBA4248. The sequence continues at coordinate 985 of JAZODZ010000222.1, read as the reverse complement.
GTAGGTAATGTTACCACATTTAGAACTATTCCGAATGTTTTATTTTATTTTTTTTATGGGCGTGCCTATGCGCCGTTGGCGCATACGGCCCGCGGGCACGTGTCACGACACGTGCCTAACCTGGGCACGGCTATCGGCCTGCGGCCGATACGCCGTGTGAATCGCCGCTATCGCGTTGCGATACGCGTCGATTATTTCGGGCAAAGTCCCGTGGTTTCATCGCAGTAATCGGGTTCGCAGTTCGTCTCTTCGGCGTCCGTCAGATAAATCATGCGGCCGTCCGATCCACGCACGCAGACCGAGGCCAGGCTGAAACGAACCTGGAATGGATTGCTGGAATCCTTGATATTGTAGCAACGGTTCAGAACGACACCCGGCTGCGTACACGCGGAAAGATTCTCTGTCGTGCCGCGGCAGATCGCGTTGAAAATCGGCGCGTGCGTGCTGTATGCCAGTTTAACCATCGTGCTGCATCCGTTGTATTCACTGCAGTTATTCGTCTCGACCGTGTCTTCGTAGCCGCACTTGTACTCGATATCGCCTTTGCAGTATTCCTGGAATGTCGATGAATCGCACGGATCGCCTTCTTTCAGCGCCATATTCGATTTAAGGTAGCAGAAATTCTGATAGCACGTCTCGGTTTCGGCGCAGTCGCTTTCCACCTTGCAAGTTTTAATCGTCGCGTCGCGACATTCGCGCTCGATACAGAGTTTTCCGGTACCGCAAGCCTTTTCGGTGGGCGTTCCGTTATTGCATTCGACGAGGGTGTCGTGGTCTTTGCAATAATTCGAATCGCATTTCGCCACGTCTTTGACGATGCAGTCGCCGTCGACGCAGGAACGGTTGCCGACGCAGTGATGCTGGAACAAATCGTAACCGCCTTCCTGATTCCACCAGTCAGAGCAGACATAAGATGTCGAATCGGACAGGCACACGGCATCGCCGTTGTCCTTGCATGATTTCGGCAATTCGCCCAAAACGGTCT
>JAZODZ010000221.1:0-2886 GCA_045597285.1 Myxococcota bacterium | reverse complement strand
ACGGGCTTCTATTAATTACGCCTGCTCAGTCTCCCCCTGGGATGGCTCGCAAGCAACATATTCAGTCAGATTAAGCCTCATTCGGATCCGTCGTATAGATATTCACGGTTTTAATTTTCTTCACACCATAGCACGTCGGTCCCTCATCGGTCGTGAATAGTTTGTGATTCTCGGTATCGGCGAGATCGATGTATGCCGCACTGGAATACGAGCAGGAACGAATCGTTTTACAGTCGCCGCTGCCAGCCTGGGACGGTTTCCATCCATCGCTCGCGACATAATCACAATAGGTCTCGGCGAGGTTGATTGTCTGACCGCCCTGTTTAGCGGCTTCTTCGATAATATCGTTGAAATAAATGACTTTTTTATCGCCCTCGGTCTCAACCAATCCGTCGGCATTCGCGATATCGACGCTGCCGAGTGCATTGCCGTCCAAAGTCACGTCAATGACGTAACTCGCCGGTTTTTCGGGTTGCTGCGGCTGTTCTGCCGTTGTGATTTCAATCGTGTTCACGGCAGTGACGTTATAACAATTCTGGGGCTGGTTCGCGGTCAGTTTATGCGGATCTACAAGCGCAATCGTGGCTTTTGCCAATTCATCGCACGAAAGAAGTGTCGAACACGTATCTTTATTGGAAGGACGATAGTCCTTTTCACCGCCGAGAGATGCGGCTTCGCACTGCGCTTTGGCCAGGTCGATATCGACACCGGCGGCGGCAAACACATCGGCGACACTGACAGATGCCACCGAGTTGGCAGTCACGGCTTTGTCGACCAGCGTGGACAGATCGACCGTGGCGAATTTTTCGCCGTTGACCACGATCGAGACATTGTAGGGATCATAGTGATCGCGAATCGTAGAAACATAAACCGCCTTCACGTGATCGACTTCGTAACAGGCATTTTCGGCTTTGTTATCATCCATTTTGCGGTTTTCAAGGATAATGACGCTATCCTTCATGTCCGCGCAGTTCGTGGGAGCGCACGATTTATCGACCGAAATCAGTTGGTCTGAATCGTCGGTTCTGAAATCACAAAGATACTTGGCCAAATCGATTTCCGGATCCGCACCCTTGATGAGATTTTCGAGCGTGACGGCCTTCTTGCCGCCGACCGTCGTCATTTCGAGTGTGGACGCATCGACTTTAGCCAACACTTCGTCATCCCGATAAATCCAGATTTCGACGGCTTCTTCATCGATTTCGTACATCAAGATCTTGGACACATTATTGACACGATAGCATCCATTTTTCTGCGGCGCGTCATCTGCATAAAACACCCCGTGAGATTCGACATTCACATAGCTCTGTTTGGTATAAGAACAGCTGAGCATCGCGCATTTTTCGCCCTTGGATGACGGACGGAAACCATCATCACCGCTTTCATATTCGCATTTATATTTGGCGAGATATGCATCCAAATCTGCATCCGAAACCCCATTGACTTTCTGGATGATATCCGAAATGGCAAGTGCCTTTGAATCCTCATTATTGACAGTCACTGTCTGTATTTTGCTTTCCATGTCCTTGATGTCGACATTCCCCTTTTCAACATCATCGATATGGACAGAAATTTTATAACTCCCGAGTGTGTCATCGCCATCGCCCTTCTCAACCGTCTGAGAATCATCACAAGCAAAACCGGCGAATGCAGCCATGAATAAACACGAAAACAGAACTGACTTCTTCATGAAATGGACTCCTTAAAACAGACACAAAATGCAACAGAGTTGCATTTTGTGTTTCACGTTACACAAATCCCATAAAAAAGTCAAATTTAAGCAAGTGAATTTGGGTAGTTGCGGTAACAGTTCAGGCATAGTCAAAAGCCTCGTAGGGCTTTGGCAAGTAGGCACCGGCAACTCGAGAGTAAAGGGGAAAGCCCAATGAATTAACCCCCATAGTGGTTGCCCCCCAAATATGTGTTTTGCATGGGAAACCCCTACGAGGTTAAAATTGTGTGTGAATACCCTCGATCCCCCGGTAGGCGCTACGCGCCAACCGGGGGCTACAAAGCGTAAAGCCCTACGGGCTTTTTTTTAACCACAAACTATACTATCCACGCTCATTAAACGGAGCCTCTATATTATCCTCTTTCTGTTTTATGTTTGAGAGGAGCGAATGATTTCTTCACAAAAAGCTTTTAATAGTGGAATATCGTTTTTAACGACATCCCAAGTAATAGAATGATCAATCGTTCCATATCTATGTGCAACGATGTTACGCATGAGTTTGATGTCCCGCCATGGAATGCTTGGATTTTCTGTTTTAAACTCCTCAGACAATACCGTAACCAATTCTCCGATCTGAAGAATACAAAGCGAAACCGCATTTCTATATTGCCTGTCACCAAGAAATATTGCCTCATCATTGCCAAATCGCTCAACCGCTTCGCGAATCTGATCGCAATAATCCGATATATGTTCCAAAACCCGGATATCTCGATTAACCTCGTTCATAAATCAGTATCTCGTCAGGATGTATTTGGTTTAAGAATTTTTCATCCATACCATTTGTAGAGATGAGATCCACATTTGTTCCAAGTTCTTCCTGTAAATCGCCAAGCAAGCTGGCAAAACGTAGTCCTCGGATACTCCCCTTGTCAATTCTGAGATCGATATCGCTTTGTTCTGTTGCTTCACCTCGCGCATAAGACCCAAACAAATACACCCGTTCTGCACCATACTGTTCGGCTAGACGACTTACAATCTGTTGAATATTCTCAATCGTTTTCATTCTAGTTCCTTCACATCACTCGCAACTATTCACTCCCTATTGTTGTGCACATAGAAAATGAGAGTGTCTGGCCTGCCCCGTCTCCACTGGAGAGAGGGAGGGACATTTCGTATCATTCATCATGTTTTTGCGTTGATCCCCTACGGGGATC
>JAZODZ010000220.1:0-10458 GCA_045597285.1 Myxococcota bacterium | reverse complement strand
CGTATGCGCCGCAGGCGCATAGGCGAGCAAACACGGCGTATCGGCGTAGCCGATAGCCGTGTCCTCAAAAACAAAAAAATTCGCAAAATTAGGCGTGTTTGCAATGAGTTATTGATATAAATTTATATGGTATATATAATTTATTATTAATGATATATAATTATATCAACTGCGAAGTTTGTTAATCCATTCGAGCAAAGACATCAAATCATCGCCTTCTCCAAAACTGTCAATCAGAGTAATATTCATTTCGTCGATTCTCACAATTAAACTCGAACGCCTGGATAATCCTTTTTGATAATCGACTTTGACGGACTCGATTGCGCTCATTTCAAGGCTTTCAGAGGCAAGCTTTTCGGTGAGTTTAGCCGCATTAACGATACGTTTTTGCACAGGATTGATATAAATAGGTGTATTTCTCATGGCCTGGATGGCAAACACGCATAGCGTAAGAAAACCGACGGCCAAACCAAAGAATTTCCAGAAAAAAGTCACAAATTCCGCGCCTCTGTGCGCATAATCCATGACGAAATCGGCACCAAACAGGAACACGAGCGCGATAAGCGCCAAAACAAGTCCCTGTGCGAACATTACCCCAAACGCAATACATTTTTGAGGGAATTTCTGCTCAATGCGGTACCAATTATCCAAATCCTTACAAGGATGAATCTGCAGTTGGCGAGTGAATTCGGGTATTTTTACAAGCTCGCCATCATCAGACGCAGAAACATCCGTGCAATCGGTTTCATGCTCGGTTTCAGACATATATTAATTAGACGAAGTAAAGATGAACGGGAATTCGACGACACAGATACCTCCATCGGGCTTGTCAAAACGAAGGCGACGCACCGTCTGAGTGAGGCATGATTCGACTTTGGCGTTATTCATGGTCGTAGACTTGATGGACGCATCGGTCACGCGGCCGTCGAGACCAATTTTCCAGAACACGATGATTTTACCGGAAAGTTCAGGATTTGCGAGCAGCTGCTGTTCGTAACAGTTGCGAAGGGAGTTTGCACGTTTTTGAACGACGTCGCGGATATTCGATTCCTTGCAGAAAGCGCCTTGTTTTGGGGCATCCATGGCAAGTTTTGGTTTTTGCTTGACGCCGGATTTTTTGGGGCCGCCGACCTTTCCGGTGCCACCGCCACCGCCGCCACCGCCGCCCATACCGCCGATGCCGGAACCATAACCGCCGCCGCCACCGCCGCCGCCACCAAAGCCAATTCCGGCCAAACCTGCACCAAATCCAGCTCCGGTGCCAAACGCATCGCCTTCCGCCGTTTCAGGCATAAAATCGAGGGCATCGCCCAGGCCAGCACTCGATCCGAAAAGGCTCGCCATATCATGCAGCTTCGCGCCGCCCAGCGCGGCCTGAAGCCCCACAGGTTTGTCCTTCGGCCCAATCTGATTCTGCGTGTCGTCGATTTTCGGACGATCCAGATCCTTCATCGCGTCGTCAATGATGACGTTATCGACGTCTTCAATGACCGGTACCTCTTCTTTTTCCTCATCCTGGTGCTCATCGACATCGCTCACGAGCTCAATCCAACGCTTTTCCAGCGAGAGACGATTGATCTCTTCGATGGGCTCGGCTTTCAGACTGACGAGAAAAATAAATGCAGAATGGAGCGCAAAACTCACCAGAAGTGTACGCGCAACGGGGCTTTCCAGTGCCTGGGTGAGCGAAAGGAAGGGGGAGCCGCCGGCAAGCGGAATGACTTCACGCGACTTGAAACAGAGAACGATATCCAGGCCTTTGTCCAGGTTTAAGATAAGCCAGTCGTCGTCGCCAAAATCGTAAGACTCGACATTTCCGGATACATGCTGTGGATTGCGTTTTTCGCCGACGTGCCAGCATTTGCCACCACAAGAAATGCTCGCCTGCATATCTTTTTCGAGATGAACTTCGCGATTGGAATAGAGTTCAAATGGCGTACTGAACCGCTCCAAATCGACAGAAATATCGGCATCCTTTGATTTCCCAATGACGATGCGATCCTTGTCAAAGCGCTTTTCGCTGATAATCTTTTGATGAAAAATTAGGGCAGAATAGAGCTGTTTATTCATGACGGCTTAATCTTTTTGGTATCGGTTCGATAATGAGCTGGCAGCTTTTCTGCCGCCAAAACTCATGCTTTTAACCTATTGAGAATTATTGGCAACAGAAAGCTGCGATTTTTTGCGAAGAAAAGCCACTCCACTAAGTAATAACAACAAAATGAGCGCATCCAAATCAGAATTTTGGCGCAGCGGCGTGGCAGAGCAGCCTTCGGATGGCTCGGCCTCGTTCATCCCACGCTCGATCCAGTCGATATGATCCGCCACGCTGGTGCTTACTGAATAAGCTTTGCAATCGGCATCGCCATAAGAAACAATGCCGAGGACGTGCAGACCGGTATTATTTTCCAAAATGACCGGGCCTCCGGAATCGCCGCGGCATGGGCCTCCGGATTGAATCTCGTGCAAAAGAGAACCGGGTGGAATCGCGACTTTTTCTTTGGATAAAACCGTAAAACTGCAATCATTTACGGCGTTAGGGCAATAGGCGTTCACAGCACTGTCGACCATCAGACGGTTTCCACTGTTATCCTGTCCATCCATGCCAAACCCGACGAATTCAACCGCCTGATGATTCGTCGCAAACGCACGAAGCCTCGAATTATCCGAATAAACATCGACAGGTTCCGCCTCTGTCGTGGGTACGTCATCGTCGAGAAAAACGAGCGCAAGGTCGTGGTGGTTCCTATAAAAATCGGGATGGGCAATAAAATGATCGATGCCATAGCTGGAAGTATCGAGTTTAGAAACGACATGCTGTCCCAACGCGACACGGATTTTTCCGGCGTGATAGAAATGTTCGAAGTCAAACCCGTCTTCATTTTCGAGGCAGTGCGCTGCCGTAAGAACGACATTTTTTCGGATGAGAACGCCAGAACAATAGGAATAGAGCATATCTCCGGACTCGATGGCCAACGAGACGACGGCAGAATACACGGAATCGGAGGCCGCATGACCGTTGATAACAGCCTGTTTTTGCACGCCAAATTCAGGATTTGCATACGCATGTGGAGCAAATTCGAGTATGAAAAGAAATATTCCGAGCTGGATGAATCTCATAAATTATTACAATGTTATTTCTGGTGATAATATTTGGAAAAGCCTGACACAAATTCTGGTACAGGCTTCATGATGGAGAATTTAAATGTTTTTAACGTTATTGTCTATTGCTCTTGGTGGTGCGACGGGGGCGTTGGCTAGGTTTGGTATTTCCAAACTGCCATTTCTGAACGGTTATGCCTTTCCGTGGCCGACACTTGCGGCAAACCTCTTTGGCGCACTCATCATCGGGTTTATTGCGGGGGCCATGCAGACTTCGCACAAACTGACGCCGAACCAGTCGGCATTGCTAAAAACGGGATTCTGCGGTGCTTTGACGACATTTTCCACATTCTCTCTCGAAGCAGTGACACTCTTCGACAATGGAAAATATATGATTGCAATGATTTATATTATATTATCTGTCATTTTCTCGATTATCGGGGTTCTGGCAGGGCGAACACTGGCTGTTCACTGCTTAAGCTGAGCTGGCTAATAGGCAGCGCTTGCCCGGGTTCCGAATTCAAACTATTTGGCAGGAATATGGGCTTTTTGCGCCGCTTCCAGGAGTTTGCCTTCTTCATCACTGGTTAAAAGCAGTGATGCTATATCAAAGCTCTTTTGGAACATTTTGGGGCAATATCGTTTTATCGAAGAATAATTGCGGCGATATTTCAAAACCTGAGCGTCTTTAATATCTTCTGATAAAAAATGATAGTAAGTTTTTCCATCGATCACGACAGGCGAAATGCCTTCATCTTCCATACCTGGCAAATGCAGTTCTGACATTTCGCTCGGATGATCGATGACCAAAAGTTTTTGGCTCTTGCATTGCTTATCAAAATAGCCAGACTCGTTGATAAAACAGTCCGCACCACAAGAACCGTATGTGCCATAAAACGAGCGGTTACTGATTTCAAACGAGCTTCTTTCCCAATACTCCACTTCATTTCCGACGCGGTATTTGCCCTGAGCATCGCGATAAATCATGAGATAGGTACCGGAAATTTCATTTTCAGAATAATCGTACAAACACAGACCGCGATAATCGATGAGCAAATCGGGAACGCCGTCGCCTCCGCAGTCGATATCATGGAAGCTGTACCGAAACTCCGACTTGCAAGCCTCGTTCTCCGCATGTTTTGCACGCATTTTTTCGTGCAGAGCAACGAGTTTGACCGGGCAAGCCTGCTCGCCTTCGGCACAATTTTCGACCGTTGCTTCGCCATTGATGAGCGCGTCAAAAGCCTTGTGGCCGTCGCCCGAAAGTTCGGGCATCGGATCCGCCATCGCCATACCGGCGCTCAACATCAAGACCAAACACAATACTGTTCCTGCTAGTTTTTTCATCGTGAATCACACCTCCATTTTAATGATTCAAGCCGGACGCCTTTTACTCGCAATTTTCTTATATATCCATATATTTTTAATCGATTTCTGGTCCCCATACTTCGATAATTATATTATTTTATGATGGCCTCGCTATTTCGTTTGTGGCGAGTGCCACTGCACTCCATACGCTGCGGCTGGCGGCGCTATCTCGCTGGATGACGTGCGTACGCACGTTCATCAGCTCAATACGCGCCTTTGCGCGTCCTATTTCGCCGTTGGCTCAATACGTCCGCGCTGGATACAAATGACAAACATCGTGACATTTCGGTGACAAATGAATGCTAGCGATGTATATTTGATGTGGAAGCACGTCACGTGATGGAGATTAGCTAAATGGATGATGTCAAGGAATACAATGGTTCTGGAAAACGCCCGATGGAAAAGGGCAGAAACCCTTATGACGGGCTTCGCCCATGGTCGGCCATCACCCACGGTGTCGGGATACTGCTTGCGGCTGTCGGTGCTTTTTTTCTGCTCTACAAGACCATCCCTGAACACGATGGTATAAGGATTGCCGGATTTTGCATTTTTAGCGCAACAGCCGTCATTCTGTACACAGCAAGCACGCTGTACCATTCGATCAATACAACGGTGAAGGGCCGGATTTTATTGCGCAAGATAGACCACATGGCCGTCAACGTGCTGATTGCCGGCACCTATACGCCGCTCTGTCTGACGATTTTGTCCGGTACAGCAGGAAATATCATACTGGCACTGATCTGGACACTGGCGATTGCAAGCTGTCTGATGTCGTTCTTCTGGATCAATTCGCCACGAAAAGTGACGGCAGGCGTATATATTGCCCTCGGCTGGATCAGCGTGATCACGATCCCCATGATCTATCAAGCTGCAGGAATGACCCCGCTTTTCTGGATGTTGATCGGCGGCTTGTTCTACACCATCGGCGGCGTGCTCTATGCCGTTAAATGGCCTGGCAGAAACAATCCTCGCTTTGGATGCCACGAAATATTTCATGTTTTCATCGTCCTCGGAACGATTGGGCATTACTTCATGATTTATCGCTGCTTGACATAAGTTCTTTTTGTTGTATCACAAGATTTGACGTTATGATAAAATAAGAAGCCATTCTGATGTGGAATGGCTTTTTTTCAACCTGAGAATCGATCTTTCGAGAATCAGAATCAACAGCTGGCCCCAAAATCGGTTTGGAGGAAAGCTAAATCTCTCGTATCATGGAGTCATAGATGAAAAAAGGAAATGTGATTGTTCGCGCAGATGGAAAGGTGTTGAATACCGGCGGCTGTTGCTGCAGTGCCCCGAGACCGGACATTCCCGTCTACTCATCCAACCGTTACAGCGTATCACAGTTGCCCAAAAAAGTCGATTTGCGTCCTTACATGACGGAAATCGAAGATCAAGGGCAGATCAATAGTTGCACAGCCAATGCTACCGTCGGTGCTTTTGAATATCTTTTGAAAACGAAGCAGAATATCACTGTCGATCTGAGCCGTCTCTTCGTTTATTACAATGCCCGAAAAGCCAAACACTGGGAAAAAAAGGACGATGGTTCCTGCATTTGTGATGCTGTGGATTCTTTAAAAAGTGTCGGCATTTGCCTTGAAAATATTTGGCCCAATCAGAAGAATCTCGTTCTCAAACAGCCAAACAGCGATTGTTATAATCAGGCATCGGAGCTCCTGATTTCCGGCTGCAGACGCGTTAAAACAAGCGTCGATGATTTCAAGCTGGCACTGGCAGAAGGCAATCCCATCATCTTTGGCATGGCCTTGTTCAATTCTTTTGACCGCCAGCGCAAAAAAGGCTTTGTCCCCATGCCCACTGGCAGTGACGTAACGAGGGGCAGCCACGGAAGCCATGCAATGCTTTGCGTCGGTTATTCGGATGTCGACCAGGTCTTTATCGTTCGCAATTCCTGGGGAAAGAACTGGGGTGATCACGGTTATTGCTATATTCCTTATGGCTATCTGGCAAACTCCAAATACAACGGCGGTGACAACTGGATCATTGACATTCCCGAATCTGCGCATGTCGATGACAACAATGTCGAGGACAATGAGGAAGAATGGGATAACGAGGATACCTGGAGCAATGACGACGAGTCCGTCTTGACGGAATTAAACGACGAATTTGCTCAGATGGATGACGAACAGTGGCAGGCATTCAATGAAGCCATGGGTAAATACGATTTGCCTTATCGTTTAGGTGCTCTGTTTGCCATCGCATGCGTGATGGACGACGAGATTTCAGACGAAGAAAGGGAAGCATCCATTGAGCACTTAAAGAATATATTAAAAATCTTTAATTATAAAATGGATGCCGAAAAAGTGTTCAATCGATGCATTAAGTTGGCATCAAAAGACGATTTCCTCGAAGAAACTGTCGCAATTCTCGGCGAATACCTCTCTCCCGGTGCACTTGCTACCATTGCAAAGAATATGTACGAAATTGCTGGCGCTGATGGTCTCGACCAGGAAGAAGAAGAATTCATCGATTCGCTCGTCGGTGCATGGCTCGATACAGATGAAGAGCTGGAATATAATGAAGATTACGACGATGACGATGATGATGATTACGATGACGACGATGATGACGACGACGATGAGGGATATTATGTAGATGATGATGAAGGCTGGTATGATGACGATGATGATGATGACGACGACGACGATGATGACGATGACGACGATGATGACGATGATGATGATTACGACGAAGACGATGATGATGATGATGATGATTACGACGATGATGATGATGATGATTACGACGATGATGATGATGACGATGATGATGACGACGACGATGACGATGATGATGATGATTACGACGACGATGACGATGATGATGATGATTACGACGACGATGACGATGATGATGATTACGACGAAGACGATGATGATGATTACGACGAAGACGATGATGATGAAGATTATGGCGATGATGACGACGAAGAGTATTAAACAAGTGTGTTGATATGTTTTATCAACACAACGTGGTTTAATATCATAAGAATCGATTAGTTCCCGTTTCTATCCAACTCTTGAGTGGATGGGGCGGGACTCTTCTTGCAAGGCAGACTATGAAAACTCGTGCAATACTTTTCTTTGGGCTTTTATGGATGGTAATTATGACAACACTCTCAGGATGCAGTACCGAAACATGTAAAAGTATAGAACCCACGGCATGCCCGGAATGCAATTGCCCGACAGCAGCTGCGACGGATTCCGACAAGCCGGTTGCAGAAGCAAAAACTGCTGAAACAACGGCTACTGAGACACCTGTTGTCGAACGCGATGTCGAGGGACAGAAAGAGGTTTTCGACTTTATCAAAAAGCAAAAAACTTATTATATCGCAACAGTCGAAAATGATCAGCCTCGCGTTCGCCCGTTTGGTACAATCGAACTGTTTGAAGGTAATTTATATATTCAAACCGGTCGTAAAAAGAAAGTCTCCCATCAGATTGAAGAAAACGGCAAAATAGAATTGTGTACATTCGACGGTTCCAAGTGGCTCCGTTTGGCTGCCACAGCAGTTGCCGATGATCGCATTGAAGCGCAAAAACACATGCTGGATGCGTATCCAGAACTGCAAAAAATGTATCAAGCTGGCGATGGCAACACTGTCGTTTATAAACTCACCAATGTGACAGCTACATTTGATTCATTTGGCGAAGAACAGCGCGTCATTCGGTTTTAAGACCTCGTACTCGCTTTGTTGATTATTTACATTTCGTGGGGGGCTGTTGGCGCAAATTTATGATACCAGAAATGACATCGCATCACCTTGTCATACTCTTTTTGGCAGCAATGCTTGCTTTCGTGGCATTCAGCCCTTCGGCGGGATATGCGCAGGACAGCATTCAGGAACTCGAAACCAACACGAATGCCTCGGGGAAATCCAGGACGAATCCTCATGCTCGCCGGGCCGCCGAATTCGGCATGGGCATGGTCGGGCTGGTCACTGCGGCGGCTAGCGGTGGTCTGGTTGCAGCGGGGGGCCTGATATTCTCAAGCGACACGACCTTGTATGTCGGTCTCGGTGTAGTTGAGCTGTTGGTTACGCCAATCACGGCGGGACTTGTCTATCAGGGTGGGCGGCTCACGGGCGGACGTGCAAAGCATTGGGCACCATACGCCGGCGGGTACATTGGCATGGCGAGCGCGCTTTTGGTTGGAACCATTGGCCTGACCTTTGATGCCGGATTTAAGGGATATGCAATTGTGGCAGGCATTGCAATTCCCATCTTTAGTCTCATCGGATCGATGGTCGCCTACGAATTATCCGATAAAAAAGAAACAAATCGTCTCATATCCGAACGCGACAAACTGACACAGAGTTCAGTCGCATTGAGAACACCTCCGATTATGTTTAATCTGATTTCCGGTTCGTTTTAGTATCGGCAGTGCCGATATGCCCCGCGTACTCGCAATAAATGAAAGCGAACACATCCACATAACCATTACATTTTTACGATGATGACAAATCTAAAATCTTTGAGAATAGCTCCAGAAGGCACCCAAGTACTAAATGAGCAACAGAGAACTCGTATTCAGATTCAGTTCTTGGGAAAAGGATGTATTTTGGGTGGTGTCATTGGTGTCATTGCGACAACCGGTTTATTTTTTCTCTTGAAGTTTTCTGGCTCTGGCTTTGAATCAAATTTGCCAGTTGTTATTATATTCTTTAGTATAATACTTCTGATGTGTGCTTATTTTATTATTGATGGTATTATAACATCGCATACAAAGCTCACTATTGATATTGATAACGATAATAATCGCACAGTGAGCATGATGCGGCCAGTTCTATCGCAAAAACCTATAACATTTTATAGTAATCAAAAGAATTGCATTTATCAGACCACGACAAGAAAAATAAAAACATCGAATATTATTTTCTCCACATTAAAAGCAATGATGATAAAGTATATACATTTTCAAAAATTTCCAATATCCAAATGATTTGGCTGTTATATACGATTTCCGAACTCTTCGGGCAGAAACCTGAACCCCTTGGCCCAACAGATGCAATTTCTGAAATAGTAAATCAGTTGAATGACATCAAATCGACAGAACCGGAAGCGGTCTAAAGCATCCGAAAAGGGGCTTGAACACACATGGAAAGCCAGGACGCCAGGAGTACCAGTCGTTTTGGGAGAGTGAGCGTGGATGAACAGGAAAGCCCGCCGTTTGGCGGGTTTTCCTGTTCAATCGAGGCTAATATATATTATCTTCTTTTGAGCATGACAATCTCGGCATTTGCACCGCCATTGTCATATTCACATACCAGAATGTAATGCTCATCGCAGGCAATGCCATAGCAACGGCCATCATTTCCCGGTTTTTCGATCTGCGTGCCCCAGTAGCTTGCATTGTCATCCAGAAGCTTGATGCTGTTGCCATTGATAAGGTAGGATTGGTTTATAAAAGAGCCTTGGAGTACAAAGAGATTATCTATTTTTGGCAAATCGTTGAGTGCGTTTATTTCCTCTATGAGCTGTTTTTTAAGGGGGGAATCTGCGTGTGGAAGTTCATCGGCAGGAAGTTTCCAGCGTTTAAGGTTGGGATAAATTTGCCGCAGGACTTCTTTATATTTCTCTTTGGTGATATTCTGTCCTGTATTTTTATTATATTCATCCACGAACTGGGCACAGAACTGTACCATTTCTTCCATCGTGAAATCGCCTGTAAATGCACCGTCTTTATAACAATAGATGCAATACTCATCGTTTTTGCTGCCATCGGCATTTGTTCCCAAAACATCGGCAGTAAGAGGCATCCCGCAACTTTGACAAAACTTTTGCTCCATGTTTACTCCAATTTGAGGTGAGTTTATTATAATGCTACGCAACCTATCGGTTACCCAGCGCAAGGTTATGTTTATATAGATTATATTCAAAATTAATGCAATTCATTTTTGAATATAAATTTCCGTAACTATTCAATGCAAGTGCCCACGGACAATGCGTATCGGCGTAGCCGATA
>JAZODZ010000219.1:0-8020 GCA_045597285.1 Myxococcota bacterium | reverse complement strand
GGTTGGCGCTACGCGCCAACCGGGGGCTACAGACATTGAAGCCCTATTGTTGTGGCCATATTTAATGACAATACTCTCCCCCTCTCCACAGTGGAGAGGGGGCAAGGGGGTGAGGTCAAATAAGGCAGTCTCAATTTCTATGTCCACAACAATAATCCCCCGGCGTTCATCCTCTAGAACCGGGACTATGGCGAGAATTCAAAGGGGAACTCGACCAGAACTTCGCCACCGCCTTTAGGCATAGGAAATCTCCAGTATCCAATCGCGTTGACGATACATTTCTCGACATCCTTATTTTTCATAGTGGATTCTTTAATTTTTGTTTTGGAGACACTTCCTTGCGCCGTGATGATCCAGCTGGCTGTTATTTGACCACTAAGCCCCTTATTCTTTCCCAATTCCTTTTCGTAACATGCACGAAGCTCACCCGTATGCTGGCGCACCACCTTTTGTATGATGCGTTTGTCAAGCATACCTGTCACTTCAGGAACTTTCATTTTAATTTTACTATTTCTTGGCGGATAATTATAACCGGGCTGAATATAGGAATCGGCTGTTTCAGGCAAAGATAGCATTTGCTTGACCATCTGGAAGAATTCGGCCCGATATGGGTCTGATTGAATGCTTTTTAGTGGTTCGAGCAGTTTGATCGCATTTTCATACGACGATGTGCCTTTGAATTCTGAATTGTTGAGCAACATACCAATTTCGGCGACGGCAGCCGCAAATTGAATATTTTCTGACATATTCTGCTGAATATTGGAAGAAATTGTGTTTTTAATCTCAGCACTGACATCACCGTCCGGCTTTTTGTATCGAATGGCAAGCGTTGCCAGATCATCGCTTGGGATGATTTCTTTTTTCTGATATTTTGAATCTGTTTTTGCGACTTCGATAGAAGAACCAGCAGGTACAATTTCATAAAGCGCGGTCATCTGTTGATTTGCACCGATTTCGCCGCCGTCTTTTTTATCATCTTTAAAATCTTCGGTATTGAGTTTGCGAGTTTCGTAACCGATGAGACGATAGCCCTTGACTCTGGATGGATTGAAATCGACCTGGAATTTGACATCTTTGGCCACGGTAAAGAGCGTCGAGTCTCGATCTTCGACGAGGACGCGTTTGGCCTCTTCGATCGAATCGATGTAATGGTAATTTCCATTGCCGTTGTCGGCCAGCGCTTCCATGCGGTTATCCTTGAAATTGCCCCAGCCGAATCCCATGATAGACAGGAAAATGCCCTGATTGCGCTTATTTTCGACGTATGCCTTGAGTTCATTTGCGCTTGAAATGCCGACGTTGAGATCGCCGTCTGTGCCCATGATGATGCGGTTATTGCCACCGGGAATGAAATGTTTGGCGGCTTGTTCATAAGCCAACTCAAGACCGCGTTCACCATTGGTACTGCCGCCCGCATGAAGGGCCGCGACTGCGGTTTCAATTTTTTTCCTTTCACTTATAGGGGATGCACCACTGAGGAGTAAATCTTCGCCATCTGCGTAAGTTACGATGGATATCTTGTCGTTCGGGGTAAAACTGTCGAGCGATTCGATGATGGAGCTTTTAAGAAGCGGAAGTTTGTCATCGGTGCTCATGGATCCCGAGATATCGACCAAATAGACGATATTCGACGGCGGTATTTCTTTTAATTTGGGCGTCTGAATGCCGATGAGCAGCAACTGAGTATTCTCGTTCCACGGTGTTTTCACCAGCTCGGTCGTGACAGAAAAAGGCTCGCCTTCATTGGGCGTGGGATAATCGTATTTGAAGTAGTTGAGCATTTCTTCGGTGCGCAGGAGCTGATTGGCGGGAACTGTATTCAATCGCTGAACATGGTGCCGTAAAATGCTGTAAGACGCGGTGTCGACATCGGCTCCAAAAGTCGAGAACGGCGAATTGAGAACATTATTGAATTGATTGGGCTGAAATGAACTGAATTCATTTTCATTCAATTCATGGGTAGCACTTCCAAAGCCTCCGGCACCAAAGCCTCCGGCACCAATGCCTCCACCCTTACCAAGTCCGTAAGCGGCGGCATTATCTACAGTGTTGGCACTGAAGACTGTCCAGGAGGTATCGGGAATATCAGTGATTTCTTCTTCTTCGGGATGCTTTTCTTCAGTGGAAGGGAGATCGGGAGCCGTGGAATTATCAGCGTTTTCTTCGGCGTTCGTCGTCTCCGGTTCGGAAGTTTCTTTAGGATTTTTGCACCCCAAAAGTAAGACCATGACAGAAAAGGAAATCACTAAAAGAGTATGCTTGTAAGATAACATGATCCATCCTCCTTTACTGCTGGATGCGCCGGGACGCAATGTCTATATGGAATGCGCGGGCTATGCCTGCGGCATACGCCCCGCGTGCGCGTCTATTGCTTTCGCAATACGCCGCGCAATTAAAATATAAAATAATTCATTAACTTGGAAGCATTTTATAACGGTGGTGTTTCATCCAGTCCTGGGGATGCAGGCACCTGCGATACAAACAAATATTTTATTACAAATAGTTTTGTTTTATAAAGGAGTGGAGTATGGGACTGCATAAACTTTACCCCTTCTTAATTTCAAAATTGGTCGAGCTTTTTCGCCTCGTAGGGGCGCGTAGGAGATGAAATGCGTAAGTCAATTGTTGCGGGAATCATCGTGGGCGCGGCTGCCGCTTGTTACGGCTTGTACAGGTTGGTGGCAAATCGGAAGGACATAAAACAGAATCACAAGGCGAACACAGAGCCCGATGAAGCGTGTTCGGACACCACGACTGACGAGACTGCGATCAATCCTTTGGTACAAAAGAAGTTGGAAGAAATTTCGGCGTATATTTCGAATCAAATCGGTCCGGTGAGCCGGAGTTACGAAGATGGCGAGTATTGCCTCGAAACACAGCCCAATGCGAACGGCAATGCCATCTTTGTCTATATCGGCGAAGAGATTACGCTGTGTTTCGCCGACTGGCACGGCCATTTTGACCTCGATGAACCCTACAGCCCGCTGCCCCTGGACTTTGACATGGACTGCGACATGACTTTTTACCATGTGTTGGAAGGATTGATCTCGAATCGGATATGTGCCGCCGCTTCCTACGAAATCAATGAGCAGGAAGAAAAGTGGTGCGGCGCCTCGCTGATTAAGGAAGATGAATTGAATGACGCCAATTTATATGAAGAGTTTGGCGCAAATAAATACATCACGTGTTCGTTTTGGGATGGAGCGAAATCGCGGTTATACGTCCACGTCGGCGAAATGTATGAACTGGAATCGGATTCATTCTACGATGTTCTTGAAGGGTATCCCGACTGCGTACTCGATTATTTCCTGATGAAAAGCTGCAAAGTGTATCATGGTGAGCAGTCGCATCGGGAAGCTTTGGACTTTGCGTTCAGAAACCTCGATGTGGTTGTGGATGAGGATGAGGATGAGGAGTTTCCTTTGGAATACGATCTTCAAAAAGCCCAGTCCAAAACCATCGATACACAGGAATGGCTCGCCATCGAGCACGAACCCATTCGCAATGACGGCGGCCGGATTCCATACGTCTACGCATTTCTGGAGCCGCCGCACGGAAACTGTGTCGCCACGGGCAAGGGCAAAGGAAAAGGTGCTTATCGCAAAGCGAATGCCGATGATTTTCGCGCCGTCAATGCGGCGTTGTTTCCCGAGGGGACAGATGAACTCGAAGTCCTGGAATGGACGACCGACTGGTCGAATTACTTTGATGACGGGCACGAATGGTGGGGAGCCAGTTGCTGGAGTATATACGATCGCCGTATGAAACGTTATGTCGTCATACTCGCCTCATATACGGATTAATAGTATTTTATTCATTTGTGATATCACAGACAACTGAAGCGTGAGCCGTATGCGCACAGACACCGGAACGGTGGCGAGCACATAGGCGAGCGCAGAGGGCGTATTGGCGGCTCGCCGCCAATAGCCCGGAACATGAGCTCAATCCCCTGTCCGTTCCTTTGCCCGACATTCACTCACCTGGCGTCGCACAAATAACTGATAAGCATCGACATATTCCGGATTGCCGATATGCTTGACATAATTCGTAAAAATGTATTTGAAATATTTACTAAAACATATAGAAGATAATAAATATAACACAATAGAGATAATCGTCCATGTCATGGACAGTTCCGTAGACATCGTGATGATGACTATGGCGGCGATGACCAACATCGAACTCGCCATCGGCCTAATGAGATAGGAATAATATCCTTTTTCGGTATGTGGCTTATACGCAAGACAGGGATAAGGCCCTCTTCCCGATTGAATATACTTTTCCAGACGTTCATCTTCATCCGGCGAGAGGGGGACAACTGACGTCTGTTCAACAAAGATTTCGTAGAAGTCGGGAAGATTTTTTGTTTTGGTTCGTTCCAAACTCAGATACTCATCGACGTAGATTTTATTGAGTTCCATCGCACTCGGCATATACTCTGCACACTTTCTTTCATAATCTTCATCCGTGAGACATGAACCTATTGCCCCCAATCCGCATAATATATAGATAACAGGAACGACGGCTGGCAACCAGCACAATAAAAACTCTGCAAACACGGCGTCAAATATACAAATCCTAACCAAACAAAAAATAATCAATATAATTAACAAAAATCCAACCGGAGCATTCACTAATAAATTTATATAATCATTCACGATACCAGACAATGGCCTGTAAACATCTTCAATTTTTTTTATGAGTTCGACTTCCCGTGGCGTCTGGGATGCATTGGCAGGAACTTCGGAACGCTTAGCATCATTTGCGGCGACGATTTCGCTTTTTACATGATTATTTTCATCGACAGAACGCGCATCAATGCCGTCATCTTTAGATAGTACGGCACTTTTACTGCTGACCCAATCATCGACATCTTTATTGGCTGCTTGATCATCTGTGGACAGCACCGCCCCAGGTTGATTCGTCTTATCATCCTGATCGCTTGTATTTTTGCGGATTTGCTCGAGAACCTCCCTGCCGTTCTGAAATCGCTTGTTGGCATCGGGCGCGATCATCTGGTTGAGAATGCCTGCAAACCAAGCCGGAATATTCACGGGCATATATTGATCAATATTTAATTTCACACCATCCATGCTCATGTCGCAAGGGGCTTTGCCTGTGACGAGATGCGCCATCGTGACGCCCAGCGAGAAGATGTCGGAGGCGGGCGTTGCCTTGCCGTAGAGCTGTTCAGGGGCGAGATATCCGGCTGTGCCCGCAAACGTCATCGCCGAAGAGTGTTGTTCTTTTGCCGCAACGACGCCAAAATCGACGAGTGAGACATTGAATTCGTCATCGACGAGTAAATTGGCGGGTTTGATGTCCCGATGGATGACCGGAGGGACGTATTCATACATTTCTTCTAAAATCCGACACGCATTGGTCAATAGCTTTACGATTTGATCAAACTTGAATCTTTGCCCAGTTTTCATGCGCTTTTCGAGCGACGGCGCGTCGATATACTCTTCGACGAGATAGCGGTATTGCTCTGTGTGGATATCCTCAATGAATTTGGGCACGCCGGGCACGCTTATATTTTTGATCGTATCGACTTCGCGTTCGAATAATTCGAGTGATTTGAGGCTGTCCGTGCTTTGGATATCGAAGACCTTGATGGCGACTTTTGCGCCATCCGGCGCGATGGCGCGTAGCATCGTGCCCTGTGCCCCGGCTCCAATCTTTTGGAGGTCTGCATATCGCGAAAGCGCCGGATGTTTGACAGATAGTTCATTTTGAGGCTGGGCTTCGTATGGGCTTGTGGTTAATTCT
The DNA here is from genome assembly GCA_045597285.1 of Myxococcota bacterium. Classification (GTDB taxonomy): domain Bacteria; phylum Myxococcota_A; class Bradymonadia; order UBA4248; family UBA4248; genus UBA4248. Next base: position 2,251 of record JAZODZ010000219.1, on the reverse strand, counting down.
AAATGGGTGGTTAAATCTGAACTGTTGGACATATCTTGTAATCAACATAAACCAGCGCGTGCCGTATGTGCGATGACACATAGGCACGCGCAAAAGGGCGTATCGGCGGAACGCCGATAGCCCGCAGGCAAGCTGTATGGAGCGTAGCGACATAGGCGACAAAAAAGGCCGGAATCATATCCGGCCCTGAATCTATGCTAAAACAAACTGATTAGTTCGCGCATTTTGCAAACGTAGAGCACATTCCCGAACTCGTGAGCGAATCGATATCGATAACGGGATAGTCACATTTGCGGTTTTCTTTATCGCTCGTATTCTCATGCGTGCAATACATCTCGCCATCCTCTTCGACGTTCTTGGCATTGTAAGCACTCCAAATACCCCTGACGCCGGTCGTCCTCGTGATGGTTGTTGCACTGCCGTTATCATCCTTCGACTGCGTCGTAATTGTCATGCTGCCCGTCCAGGTGCCGCCCGTAATGTCATCGACAACGTTATCGGCATTCGTATCCACGAACTTCGCCGTGCCGCTGATTTCGATATCTGAACCGGCATTCTGCATTTCGAGATAGGCCGAACCGAAGTTGAGTACATTATAAATGCTATTAACCGCAGAATCGACCCAACCTCTTGCCTTTTCGAAATCCACTGTGACCTGCCATAACCCCAAAACTTTCATCGTCAGCGTATCGGACAGCCACTGTGCTATAGAATCCGCATCGATCCAATGATCGATCGCGCATTTCATCGGGATGCACTTAATTTCATCGGGATGAGCCTTGCAATACTGGTCATTTCGCGATTTGCACTGATCCTTCGTGAGGCGCGGAATCAGGAAGTCGTTGAGCAGCGTGACAATGATCTTGCCATATTTGAGAAAGAGCAGGTGTGACTCGATCGAAATCTTGTCATAACCGTTCGAAACGGAACCGCGCCACGTACCTTCGAGCAGATTGATGTCCGTACCGGTATTGATCGAAGTCGTCGAGATTGGATAGCGTCCGCATTCGGGATCGCTGCTTCCGGCGCAGTTCATACGCCAGTAAACGGCCAATCCATTATAGGAATCCGAACCGCTGAGTTCGACAGAACCCTCGCGCTGAATGTCGAGATTGCCCATGAATTCCATTGTGCGGATAATGCTTCTGAACTGGCACGCAAACAGGCCAACTTTGCAAGCCGTCTGATTGCTTGCAATCAACTCATTGATATAATTCTTAACTTTCGTATCGAGACCAAAAGTCTTGAGAATCCAGTCGGCAACCGTCCCACCAAGGGTGCTGACATAATTCTTGACGAGACCGATCACCTGCTCATACACAAAGCCGCCAGGATTTCCCGCAAAGTCGCCGACCATGCCGATGTATTTGCCGATTTGCCCGAGGGCAGACACGACATCGCCGAGATCGAAATAGCTGCGGATATCGTAATGCGTGACCGGGTCGAGGTCAATCGTCTGCATGGGAATCGAGACTTTCGTCGTCTCATTCGGTCGGACTTTCGTACCGGAATCGAGGCAACCCGCGGCGACCGGTGCACCCGCCTCGCTGTAGGCATAAGCGATGAGCGTATAGCGCATATCGGTGGAAAGCTTGTCAAAGGACGCATATTTGTCATCGACAGCCGGGAACAACGGTTCGGCCTGGGTATCTGTATTGATATCGGGAATCGAACCATTTTCGAGATCGACGCTGGAACATTCGACGGCATTGCCATCGTAGATGCGAATCGAGTAATATTCGTCAGGAGCGGGACCGTTGTAGGAGGCTTCAGCCGTCAGTTTACCGGTTGGCTTTTCGAGCACCTTGATCTTGAATTTGACCGCCTTCGGCGATGCGGCATTCGAGGCCACGACGACGGCATTACCAGGAATCTCGGTTGCCTTCACATTGATATTCGTCAGACCACCTTCACCAGTCGTCGTCTTTCCGGTCGTCAGTTTGACCGATGAAACGCCCGTCTCTATGCCCCACTTGACATCCTCGCCAACGATGCCTTCACCCGCATCTTCAGACTGCAACGACACGAGCATGACTTGAAGGCGAACATTCGACGCATTCGCGACCTCGACATCCGTTGCCATCGCGGGAACCAGAATCGAATGCCATCCTTCCTCGGGTTCTTCGACAGGAAGCTCCGGATCATAAGGAATTTCGGGATCATCAGGGATCTGGGGGTCATCGGGATCTTTCGGTTCATCGTTATTCTCGGGATTGACATCGAGAGACGAATCGTCGCTGCATGCCGGAAG
>JAZODZ010000218.1:0-7837 GCA_045597285.1 Myxococcota bacterium | reverse complement strand
TCCACTCGTACCGAAAGCATTCGATGAACTGTCCGAAACCGTTGTTCCACTCGTGCCGAAAGCATTCGATGAACTGTCCGAACCAAACGAACTATTGGAACCGAATAAACTGTCGGAGTTATCCAGCGAACTATTGGACCCGAATAAACTGTCCGAATCAAACGAACTATTGGAACCGAATATACTGTCGGAGTTATCCAGCGAACTATTGGAACCGAATATACTGTCTGACCCAAAAGAATTGCCAGGGTCGGAAAATATGTCCTCTGATTTGTTCTTGTTAAAGATGTCGTCTACTTCGTCTTTTCCCCATGCCATAACAATTCACCTTCGGTTTCTTTGTTCATATTTACAATGTGAGCAGGTATTCCTGACACTTTCCAAGCTATTCTATATAGGTTTGCCCCGTTAGGGCAACGAATTATTCCCCAATTTCCCGGTATGGAAGGAAACGGGGGAATGAAACGGCTACAGGACGCGATAAATATCCTGTACCATCTTATCGACATCGCTCATTGGCAACCCGCTTGAACGAAGATACAACCGGGATTTCATAAAGCACTCAATGGCACGGACGCGTTTCTCAATTTCGGGTTCCCCCCAGTCGACATCAAGTCCATCGTGATACCGTCGAATTTCGCGCATGATTTCGGATACATCCCAGTCGAGGGATGTCTGCATAATCACCAGAATAGCTGCACTGATATCGCGGGATGCCAGGATTCCAGCTCGATCTTTCGTAATTTCGGCGGATCGACGCCAATGCAACAGGCTTTCCGGGATTTGGACAGCCTTTCCCCATAGCCCACGTGTCGCGGAATCGAAAAACCGTTGCAATGTCAAATAAGGCACATGCCCGTTATCGAGGGCTCCAAGACCACGCCCAAACAGGAATTTCAATGCAGGTGTAGAAAGGTTGCAGGCCTTCCCTGAAATGACAAAAAGCGTTCCTTCATTATCACCATAGACTTCGAACAAATTTTCCTGAGTCGGAATAATTTTCAACATTTGCCCTGAGTGCCCCAGCTGAAAACAAACTTCTTTCCAAGCAAGTGAGACACGTTCTAACTTCTTATCGACATCTTTGGCCGATTTACGCAACTTTTTTCCCTCAGCAAACTGCCAGGCCTGCAAACCAAGACTGACTGCCTGACAAATGATTTCGTTATCCGCAATCTCGCGCAGATTCTCGATATCATCGATATAGGCGTAATTTTGGAGCCGAATGGATTTACGACCAGGATTGGCCTCGCGACGTTCTACGTATGACTGAAAATCAAACATCTTATTCCTGTTAAGTTTCGTCAAGTTTGCGTTCAAACCCTGCAAAACAAGTTTTGCCGGGGAAGCGGGCGTCACGCCCGTGAAAATCATTACCTATTTGAATCTTTCCTTAATCTGCTACTGAATTGTTGCTGTTCCATAATCAGACACACTGATTTCGGCTGGTGATTTCCAGTTGTTCACGCAATACACTTTCTGCGTCAATGTATCATTCTGTGAATCTTTCAATATAAAATAATATTTATACCGATAGGTTCCAGCTTTATCCAGCTTAACAAACGTCATATACTCATCATTATTATCACTCAGATCAAATTCACCATTCACTTTTCCTTCAATTTCTATGGCATTTGCAAACTCATCATTCTCGGAATATACGATACCACCACCGACGATATTCTTACAACATGCGTTCGCCGTAGTACATCCATTGATATAAATCTGACCATATAAATCCTTTTCACTTCCGGCATCTGCCGAATACGACTCACTGCCTTTATTGATTCCACATTTATACTGATTTTCTCCATCACCCCATGAATACAAGTGAACAGATAGTTTCCCGGCATTTTCCCGGTTAAATTCATACTTTTCCTTTTCAGCTGTATCGCAATATTGTTTTGGCCCGTCGTTCAGACTAAAGGCAAACACGACCTCGTAATTCCCACTCTGATCTGGTACTTTGATCGTCGATTTAAACTCATCATTATTACCAATTTCCGTGTTATAACCAGCTTCCGTAAACTGGAACTGGCTCAAATCGTCCTCGGGCGAACCGTAGCCAAACCAGGTCTTCAATGCAGGACACGCCCCCTCACCTTCTGTACATCCGGGGACGTGAACCTGACCATAGTAATCCGCCATCCCTCCAGGAGGCATATCAACCGGATCATAGGGAAACATACGGCACCAGTCCGCAGCCAGTGAAGGTTTGGCCGCAACGTGCATTGACACCATGTCTTCGCCCTTAAACCCAATGGCATCATCGTAATCACAGTATTCCCAAGTTTTTCCATCATCGAGGCTAAATCGATACACGAGCTGAAAATCACCAGCTTCCAATGGTTTCAGTTTACCCGAATACTCGTCATTCTTGTCACAGCCCGGTTCACTAAACTGCTTATTGAGCACAGCAGGCTCATAGTGATATTCTGACAAATCAGCCGTGGCGGTGCCGTAACCGACCTGCGCTTTCAATTCCGGGCAATTCGTCTTATCGCTTGCTGTTCCCGTACACCCCTCGACATACACCCGACCATAAATATCGGGCGTCGTTTCGCCGGGAGCCACCGTAATCGCGTTAGGGGCCTGGAGACGGCACCAACCAATGGACTTGTTGTTTTTCTCAACGGGCTTGTTCTCGCTACCCGTGTCCTGTGCTCGCACAGTCCAATGAATTCCATCCTGGGCATTAAATCCCATGTCGTTGAGCGTATCACAATACGTCCAGTTTTCGCCATCATCCAACGTCATCCGGTAAACGATGTAATAGGAACCTGCATTTGCATGCTTTACCGCCCCCATGAATTCATCATAATTCTCACCCCCATTGGTGCCTTGATATTTCGGATTAAGGCTTACCGTTTCCCAGTTATAGTTATAGCCTGAGCCTACGCATCGTTCATCGGAACAATACTCCGTGCCATAACCAATCTGAGCATGCAACGTAGCGCAGTGATTTGGTTCCCCGGTACATCCCGGAACGTAGGCCTGGGCATATATCATTTCCGTATTCTCGTTGATATTGCTCGTAATCGCAGTGGTTTCGTTCACGATTCGGCACCATTCAATGGATTTGATTTCATCCGGAGTCGAAGAAACAGTTACCGTACCTGCATCATCCAGCGAAAACCCATCTGCCGAACCGCCATTATCGCAATAAAGCCATGAATAACCGTCAAGGCTGAACCGATAAGCCACGCGATACCGCCCCTCTTCGAGGACGATTTTGTCTGTTATGTATTCGTCGTTAAATTTCGACGCTTCCCCGGCAAAGGCGGCATTGAGCGTCGCATTATACCACTTAAACTTTTCCAGATTTTCCTCGGAAGCGTCGGCATAACCGACCTGGGCAAAAATCCCCTTGTGCGTTCCTCCTTCCCCTGTAACATCTTTTTCATACACCTGGGCATTGACTTCGAGATGCTCACCGGTTTTGACGACAGGCTTGACCCATGAGAGTTGGCACCAGTCCACAGCCAAAGGATTCGCGGATTTGCTCAGATACGTAAACTTATCGGCCCCAAGCGAGCGTCCGTCCTTGGTAATGCTGACATAAACCCTGCCTTGTCCCAGCGGAACCACAACCGTCAAACTCGTATCTTCAACGGTTGCAGGCTTTACACAAGTCTGGTTAAAACAAACATACGTCACGCCGGTAAGCCCTGTTCCTTCGATCGTCAGGACTGTCCCAGCCGTACCGCTCAATGGCGACATGTTTTTAACCGACGACTGGACTGCTACCGGTTTATCATCGGGTTTAGGAGGTTCCGTCGGTCCCTTCTCGTCGCTGTCAACCGAATTGGCACATGACACGCACATTGCTGCCAGCATCAACATTATTCCAACATTCAAACACTTCATGCCCGCCTCCAGATGATTGCCGGTCCAACTCTCCGTATTATAGCAACTCCGTATCAAAAAAGGTAGTTATATGGCTTTTTTGCCAGATGTTTACTGATTGGGCAAAAAATAATAGAATGCGCAAAGCAGAAATATCTGCTCACACCATAAACAGGGACAGAGAAACAAAGGTAAATTGTTATGGCTTGGGAAAAAGACGAAGCAGACGCCACCTTTAACAAGAGCAAACCAGAGGACATCTTTTCTAATTCAGCCAGTCCCTTTGACTCTGATAGTATATTTGGATCCGCCAGTTCTTTTGGCCCGAACAGTCTATCGAGTCCATTTGAAACAAGCGAAACAATGGAATCAGGGTATTCATCGAGTCCGTTTGAAACGAGCGAAACAATGGAGTCAGGGTATTCATTGAGTCCATTTGGAGTCAATGGTACATTCGGAGCTGACGTTACATCGCTTTCCTTTGGTTCCGGTATTTCCTTTGGTTCCGGCGGTCCATCGAATTCAGCCGAATCGAACACATCCTCGAATAGTGCCATGCTGTCATCTGGTTCCGGCATTTCCTTTGGTTCCGGTAGTTCATCGAGTCCAGCTGAATCAAACACATCCTCGAATAGTGCCACGCTGTCATCTGGTCCCAGCTGTGCTTCGAGTTCTGCCGATCAGTTAAATCGAACACATTCTCGCATGGTACCTCGCTGTGAATTGGTTTCAACAGTGTTTCGAGTTCGGCCGGATGGAACGCTTCCCCGGATAGTGCTTCGGAATCACTTGAGGCAATTGAACGCGACGCTTCAGGTTGACCAGCCAGATATCCATTTGACGATAAGTTCACTCAATATGGAAGAACTGGAGAAATTTTATAAAAAGCATAAATCATATAATAAAATAATAATAATTCTATTTTGTGCATCATTAAGTTGCACTCTAACAACTTGTTTAGGTGATGAAGATACTAGAGGCATCATTGGAATCATTGGAATATTAGTCTTTACGGCAGCCATCGTCGTAATGGTCATTTTTTGTACTTTTGTTTCCAAAAATAAAAAAGAAGCCACGGCATTATTTAAAAATGAATTTGTTCGTCGGGAACTTACCCAGTACATCAGCAATATAAATGTGCAGGAAAACGAATATATTTATACTGAAAATCCTCCTTCAACCTCAGATGTCGATGATCTGACCAATGCGCCATCGGTGGAATCCGCCATTCAGGCTTTGGGGCTTATCAACAGTCAATGTAATGAGAATCATGTCAAAGAATGGATGAGTGCGATTTATCACGGTACGCGTTTCATTTTTTTTGAAATCACATTATTGAATGTTTATTATACAGGTAAAAGAAAAAGCAAGCAAATGCATGAACAGACGATTTATGATGGACAGGGATATATTTTCAATTACAACCCCAAAACAAGAATGTCTTTTGCAATTCAATATATCCTCAATTCCGATTGTAAAGATTTCACAATCGCGAATTTTTATAACGTCTTCAGTGCTTATAAATGTAATATGGCTTCGACTGGCCTCTGTTTGGCTGCAAAAGAAACACTTGTAGATGAGGAACGCAAACTATTTAATTGGATTGAAACAAATGAGTTTAAGGTTTGTCTGCTTAAACTGGCTAAACTTTTCCATACACAGTTAAGAGAACAGCCTAAACCTATAACGGAAACCCCTTCGGGTAATAACAAATTGGGTAAAAACGAATCGGGTAAAGACGAAGTGGTTGAAAATAAATTTTCTGTGCGTTTGCAGAATAAAAATATTATCATTCTGCGCGAAGGTTCTTTCGATTATTTCGAGATTAATCTCGATCAAAACATGGATTCGGAAATCGATAAGCTTAGCAAAGAATTGTCGGAGTTTGTTTCCGTCCTCGAAACAGTGGGAGACTTGCCCCAGGTTTCGAAAGAATAGTTCGTAACTCCAGGAATGCTACGCGGAACGTGTCAGATCTGCTCACATCATAAACAGCAAAAGAGAAACAAGGTAAATTGTTATGGCTTGGGAAAAAGACGAAGCAGATGCCAACTTTAGCCAAAACATATCAGATGGCATTTTTTCTGATGTTGCCAATTCTTTTGCATCCCACATTCACACCATGCGCTCCATACGCATGGCTATTGATTATTATAGCGTTGTTCGTCGGATGACACAAGCTCTGAGATGACACGCGTTCCATTCACGGTTAAGGTCAAGCGCCCCAACGGGGCGCCGCAATTACATCGCCAGCACCGGCAAACCCCTCACGATCTCGACGGTGCGCACGCTCAGTTCGATGATGCGCAAAACCAAATCGAATATATACCTCGGATAATCGTGCTCGCGTGCCCAGTCGTTCGGGTCGTTCACGATGCCGTTGATTCGCAGGCGGAGGATATTATAGATTTCTTAGGTATAAGACATGAGCTTCAGTAACCTGCATCAAACGTTCATCATTTGTTAAAAAAGCGTCAAATGATGCTCTATGGCTGTGGCAAGCTGCAAGGCATCAGGCAGTTTTAATCCTTTATATTTCGCTCGCAATTGTGCCGATTGAAATGCAATGGTTTCGGTGATTGGAGATACATAGAACTCCAATCTTTCAATAAACTGATTATAAATGTCTAGCTTGTTGTATTCTCTATTTGCTATTGGTTTACATAGAAATTCTGCGTTTGTGATTACTGATGTGTATAATCTGCAACCAGATAACTTCTTTTGAAGAATAAATTTCTCTACAAGAACGGCATAGACTGGGTGATCATCAAGCAAATAGATAATTGGATTTGTGTCCAAAAATATGCGATCACCCAATGTCTCGATCCTCCCTCAGGCTACGTTGATACTCGACAGCATCTACTCCGTCCCATGTTCCTTTCATACAGCCACGGTAGTTTTCCACTAATTGTTTCCAGTAGGCTTCGTCTTTGGATTTATCGGTTTCTTCGTGTTTGCGCAATCTATTAACGATGACGCCCATGAGTTCAACGAGTTCATGATAAGGTAACGCTTCAACATTTGCAGATAATTCCGAGAAAGATAATCGAGATAGGCTTGTCTCCATCTTTGCCTCCATCCTCGTCATGCCATGCGCCCCATACGCATGGCTATCGTTCATTGTAGCGGTATTTCTTAGATGACACAAGCTCTGAGATGACAGTTAAATCGCCAGATCCGGCAAGCCCCTCACGATCTCCTGAGGAAGGGACAAATGCTATTAATGCCGCAAATAATAGAAGCCCGCTAGGGCTTCCATGTATGTAGCCCCCGGTTGGCGCGTAGCGCCTACCGGGGAATCAGGGAAATCAACCCAGCAGATCCTCGTAGGGGATCAACACAAAAGCATAATGATTGTGATAAAATGTCCCTTCCTTAGACGAGCTCGACGGTGCGCACGCTCAGTTCGATAATGCGCAAGACGAAATCCCCAGTCGTTCGGGGCATTTAAGATAATACTCAATTTATCGAGGTGTTCGACTAGCCGCAATGCACTGCGGCCGTTGACGATGTATTTTGTTTACAAAATGCTTTCTACAAATTGTCTTGGAGATAAGATGTGTATAGCATTGTTATTGGTATTCTTATAATCCTTGATGTTGTTTGTAATAAAAGCATCGCATTTGTGTTCTAGTGCACATCGATACTAGTAGCTGTCTTCCAAATCCGTGAAATGTTCATCATTGATTGCGGATACAATCGACTCATGTTTAAGGTCTATAGCGTGTATTAAATGCATGATATTATTGAGAATCTTTCTGCTTTCGATAATTTGTTCCGGACGATATATACGATTTCTTTTTAATGCAGATAGAATTAAATAGGTTAAGGTGTACACACTTCCAGTGGATATATATATGCTTCATGCTTTCCGTCTTCTATATCGTCAAAAATGTGCTTAACATAAAGATATTCACTTCTTGCTTCGAGATACTCAAGGATGACATTGGTATCAAGAAATAGTTTCATGAATGATATTTCTCCTTGAGAT
>JAZODZ010000217.1:0-6156 GCA_045597285.1 Myxococcota bacterium | reverse complement strand
GCCAGCGGAGATAAAGAGCTTTGTCGCTTCGTCATACTCGCAAGTATGCAGCGGGGTTTGTCCTTTAAGATCTTTTACATTGACGTCAGCGCCTGCTTCGATGAGGCGTTTTAAGACGGCAATCTCCTTGTCGCGATTATCCCGATCACAACGATCAATCTTGTGATAAAGTGGTGTTTGCCCCTCATTATCTTTCGCATTGACATCCGCGCCCGCCTCGATGAGTGCTTTTGCCGTCCACGCGTAATTGCAAAGATGCAGCGGTGTTTGGCCATTCTCATCTCTTGCATTGACGTCTGCGCCCGCCTCGATGAGTACTTTTGCAGCATCGGAGTCATGGTAATCCATGCATTTTTTATGAAGCAGTGTTTTACCCTCTTTGTCTTTCGCATTGACATCTGCGCCCGCCTTGATGAGTACTCTTAATATGGGGAAATCATGGGGCAGGAGGTTGGGGGAGAGTCGTGAAGCTGACGAGCTGGCGGCCCAGCCGTGGTAACTTTCCAATGGTGTTCGGCCCGCATTATCTTTGATATTGATATCCGCACCAGCCTCAATGAGCGCTCTGGCCATGGCAACATGCTCGCAAATGTGCAGCGGTGTTTGGCCTTCATTATCTTTCGCATTGACGTCCGCGCCAGCTGCAACGAGCATCTTTACGACGTTATCATTCCAGCAGATGGGCTGGTGCAACGGTGTCCTGCCTCGATTATCTCGCGCATTGACGTCAGCGCCTGCTTCGATAAGGCGCTTTACCTCGTAGAGATGCTCGCAAGTGTGAAGCCGCGTTTGACCGTTCTTATCTCTTGCATTGACATCCGCGCAAGTGTGTTGCGGCGTTTGCTCATCCCTCGCATTGACGCTCGGCTCCAGAGAAGGCTCGCCAGGATTTGGCGACGCAGAAATGTTAAAATATTTATTGAGAATATTCACCGTGTAGGGATCAAGCGGCGCTGGGCTGGTTTCGCCCGATTCATGGACTTCCAGAGTGAAATTACCAATAAAGAATTTGTCGCCCTCGTATAGCTGACGCGGCTCGCTGATCCTATAGCCATTCAGATAGGTGCCGTTCCCGCTCTTCAAATCGATGAGAATAATCTCCCCATCCATCTTCACGATACGCGTATGGCGCTTCGTCACGTTCGTCACCGGAAGCACGATGTCATTGCCTTTCACGCGCCCAAACAGGAGTTCCACCTTGTCGAAAGTCGATGTCGTCGAGGTTCCGTCTATGTCGGTAATCGTCACACAAAGCATAATGCGTCTCCTTTCGTTCCAAATTCCTTGCCACGTCGTTTCTGTATGCGATGAAGGACATCGCCGACTTCATTGTACAATACACGTTTCATGACAATCTCTTCGTTTATGCCTGACAAACTCTATGCCTGACATAAATAATGATATGAGCAAGTATAAATATCACATACAATGCACCAAAGAGAAAATAAAACTTAATTTCCTCGAATGGTTTGCAATTAGGAATACACAGCAATAACCCTATGCCATATAACACATAGCTCGAAATAATAAATTTCTTGACCAGACTGCGATTTTGAGGATTTTTGAACTTTCTTTTATAATAAATTAATAAAAGGATGAAGGACGGTATGGCAAGGATATCCGCGATTATGCCCAATAATATTCCAGTTAAGCCAATAAAGTCGTGCTCCTCAATCGGATATGTACAAAATTCATAATTGCATGATGAAAGAGTTAAACAGATCATAAATAATATAAATATAACTATATATTGGCGCATCGTTTACCTCCAATTCCGACAACAGACCATCACACAAATTTATTTAATCACGCCCACTCGGAACTGAAATCCGATAATATTGTTTACCATCTTACCTCCACCATGTAAAACCATTGGAAATCGCATAATCATTCTCCCAATAAGTGGGCTTATCATCATTTTGCAATTCATTAGTTATTCCCTCCCGCACCGTTCTTCATCAATCCACGTATCGAAATTTTTGAAATTTGCCTGTTTCGTCCCCTTCGCACATCTCGCAATATCGCCAAAGCAATTCCAACCCCTTTATTTTACCACACCCATGCACGCGTGCCAATAGCCCGCCGCATTGCGGCGCACCAGCGCCCTGTAGGGGCGCTTGATAATAGCCGTGGGTCTAGCGCGTAGCACGTAACCCACGGAAACGGAATGGGTGCGCGTATGCCGCAGGCATAGCGCGCCAACGCACGGCGTATCGGCAACGCCGATAGCCGTGCCACACAGAATCGGCAATTAATGGTTTGTAAGTAGGTGTTTGTGTGATATAATCTTACGTAGGTCTAATGCCCTTACGTTTTGGGGCAACGGCCCCCTATTTTATCGGGGACTATACCAAGGAGAATATTTATGAAGCATTCTACAACCATTGCTCTGCTTGCATCGCTCGCCATTTCGTTTGCGGGATGCAACGATACCGAAAATCAGACGGTTCCATATCATGGCGTAAACGGTTCCAGCTGTGTTTCGTCCAATGACTGCGCCAGTTATTACTGCTACAACAACGTTTGCACTAATCCTTCGACCACCACGCCGCAAAAGGGGCTTTACGAGGGATGCGCCAAGTCGTCCGACTGCCTGAGCGACTACTGCTCGCCTGATGGGGTATGCGCGACCAAGCCGACTGCTGCCACGCTCAAACCGAATGGCTACGCCTGCACGGTCGGGACCGAATGCGTGAGCGGCAGCTGCGTCAACAGTGTATGCAGCGTTTCGCAAGTCCAGAGCACGAAACAGAATGGCGAAACGTGTACGGGATCGGCCGAATGCGTGAGCGATTATTGCACGGCCGAGAGAATTTGCGCTGCCAAACCGGTCGACAAACTTTCCAACGGTGCCAGCTGTTCGAGCTCCGGCCAGTGTGCGAGCGATTATTGCGCACTCGACGGACGTTGTTCGGACAAGCCCGGCAGTGGATCCAAGAAAGCAAATGGAAGCACCTGCTATTCCGCCGATGAATGCGCAAGCGCATACTGCAACGCGCAGAACATTTGCGCCGACAAACCGACCGCACCGAAAGTCAACGGTTCATCCTGCTCATACGCCACCGAGTGCCTGAGCGGCTACTGCAACAATTACGGCCTTTGCGCCGACAAACCGGCCGACAAGAAAGCCAACGGCGCGGCGTGTTCGACTTCAGGCGAATGCCAGAGCGACTATTGCAACAATTCCGGCGTCTGTGCCAACAAACCGTCTGACAAGAAACCCAACGGTTCGGCGTGCAGCACTTCCAACGAGTGTACAAGCGATTTTTGCGACTCGACCGGGATTTGCCTCGATAAACCGAGCAGCAAGAAACCGAATGGTTCCGCATGTTCGGCCGCCGATGAATGTGAAAGTGGCTACTGCGGAAACGGCCTTTGTGCCAATGCGCCATCGACGCCCAAAGCCAATGGCGAGTCTTGTGTCGCGAGTAGCGATTGCATCAGCGCCTATTGTTCGCCAGCCGGTGTCTGTGCCGAACCCGTGTCGTCCAAAAAGGACAATGGCGAGGTTTGTTCCACTGACAACGAATGCAAGAGCGCGTATTGCAATGACACGGGCAGATGTGCTGTCAAACCGAAAGCCAACGGTGAATCGTGCACAAGCTCGACTGAATGCGCGAGTGGGTATTGCAACAATGCGGGCGTGTGTGCCGTTCGCAAGGACAATGGCGCGGCCTGTACAAACGACGATGAATGCGTGAGTGAATATTGCAATCAGTCCAAGGTCTGCGAATCGCGCAAAGTCAATGGCGAATCGTGCTCCAAAGATATCGAATGCCTTTCGGGGCATTGCATCGGCGGCACTTGCGATGTCGACAAGAAGGCCAATGGCGAGGCGTGTTCGAGCGACAAACAGTGCACGAGCGGTTATTGCGGTACCGAAAATCTGTGCGACGACAAGCCCACGACGGAACAGCTGGCCTCCATCCTTGATGGCAGCTGCACCGAAGGCGATGCAATTTGCGCCGACGATACGCATATTGCGACTTGCAAATCGTGGGAAACCGGCAGTTCCGCTTATATGACTGAAAAATGCGCCACGGGGAGTTCGTGCATGAAGGTCAACAAAAAAGTCGCCTGCTACACGCTTTGCACTGAAGCCGATGTCGGCAAACAGACGAAGATATGCGATCCCGAATGGCTCGACGAGGAAGGCTATTCAATTGGATATGACCTCTATGAGTGCAAAGCCGTCGATGGCCTCTATATCCAGTCCTATATGTCCAATAAGTCGTGCGGGAGCAACCAGAATTGCTGGGCTTTTACTGCCGAAAACAAACCGGCTTTGCAGAATGATGAAGTCGCCTACTACGATTGCTGGTAAACGAGGAGGCTGAAATGAAAAAGACCACTCTCATGATGACAGCCCTTTGTATGGCTGCCCTTCTGGCCTCTTGTGCGGAAGACAACTCGCAGTCGTGCAATGTCGACAGTTTTGTTGCGAACTGTGTCGATAGCACGCATTATCGCACCTGTGTTGACGGGCGCATCGAAACCACGGTCTGCGGTTCCGATGGTGTCTGCGCATTGGGGACAGACGGAAAACCCACGTGTATTTCATCCACCTCGGGGACCTGCCAGGTGCCCGGAGCCACGCAGTGCAACGGATATTTTGTTCAGACATGCACGAATGGCGTCTGGGTCAATGCCCCGTCGCCGTGTGCCGCCGGCTGCACGAACGGTGTCTGCAATGCGGTGTCGCAGCCCGAGTGCAGCAACGAAAAGCCGTGCCCTCATCCGGCGCAATCTTGCGAGAACGGCAAATGCGTCGTCGTGCCGGAATGCACCGAACAGAAGCCGTGCGCGGATTCGAATAAAGTATGTGTCAACAATACGTGCGTGGCTCAAAGCGTCGAGTGCAGTGAACAAAAACCGTGTGCTAATTCGGCGCAATCGTGTGTGAACGGCAAATGCGTGACGCAGACCGCAGAATGCAGCAGCCAGAAGCCATGCGTGGATGCCACAAAAACCTGTGTCTATGGCGTATGCAAAACGATGGATTCCTGTCAGACAAACGCCGACTGCAAGGAATTCAACACGCTGTGCAGCGGTGCCAAATGCCGGTTCGCGCCCGATATCCAGTGCAAGCACAACGATGACTGCGGCCCCGGCTTCCTTTGCGACAACCAGACATGCCTTGCCAATGACGCCTGCAGCATCACGCACACATGCCCGAACAAGCAGATTTGCCACAACGGGCATTGCCAGACGACACCGCACGAAGCGTGCAGCAAGGAAAATCCATGCACCGACTCGTCAAAGACTTGTATTCAGGGGCATTGTATTGCCTGCAATTGCAAAGCGTCCGGCCAGACCTGCGACCTCAACGGCAACTGCGTTTCGACGGTTCATTCGGACACCAAAAACGTCTCCGAAGGCGACGTGTGCCAGCATGCCTCGATGCCGAGTTTCTGCGACGGCAACGTCATGTATTCGTGTTCCTCGGCTGTGGGCGAATCGACTGACCATATCCACGCCCGCGATTGTGGCGCGAACATCTGCACGAATTCGCCGACCGAAGACCTCAACTGCCACGAGGCCTGTTCCGTCAAGGGCGATTTCTATGGCGAGTGTTTGCAGCAGTATTACGATATCACGAACACGTTTATGTATTATGCGTTCAAGACCGAATGCACCGAATCGGACGACGGCCGGCTGATTTGGACGTTCACGCCCGGTTACGAGACTTGCCGCGCCGGATGCACGAACGGAAGCTGCGATCCCGTGCCCGTCGAATATGGCGAGAATTGCCAGCCCGGAAGCTATGAAGACCGATGCATCGATCAGTGGGCGATGACGTGCGAAAAGCAGGAAAACACTGGCAATGGCTCGATCTGGGGCGAAGATTGCGCCCATTATTCCGACGACAGCAAAGTCTATTCATGCGCGATTGCCGCGGATTCCAAGGTGTCGGGATGCGTCCTTCCATGCACCGAAGAAGGCAAGACGACAACCGTTTGCCACAAATATCCCAACTATCTGACCGTTTATAGCGAATCGCTCAAATGTTCCCGCGATACCGCCGGAAACCTCGGTTACTTCATGACAAGCTATGAAGAATGTGCCAACGGTTGCGACGACAACACGGGACACTGTAAATAATATATATTAACATATTGTAATTTATATTTATTATGGGCACGGCTATCGGCGTTG
>JAZODZ010000216.1:0-5249 GCA_045597285.1 Myxococcota bacterium | reverse complement strand
GCGCACGTCGTCGGATTGCGCGTACCGGACGTGCACGGATCGACGCAGCTGCCGTTGCATTCTTCCTTGCCCTGTTCGGCACATGTCTTTACGCCGGTTGTATCGCAGGCGCACGTCGTCGGATTGCGCGTGCCGGACGTGCAAGGATCGACACAATTGCCGTTGCATTCTTCCTTGCCCTGGTTCGCGCATGTCTGACTGACAGGCGTCGTGTCGCAGGTGCAAGTCGTCATGTTCAGCGTGCCCGTCGTACAGGGATCGACGCACTTGCCGCCACACGTAATCTTGTTCTGCTGCTCGCATGTCGTGACGACGACTTGTTTTTCCTTACAGGAGCCGATCGTCAGCGACTTGCAATCGGGCTGACACTGGGCCACGCCACCGTCTTCCCAGGTCTTTTTCGGATCGTAATCACTGCACGACGCGCCATCCTGCCCGTCACATTTCTCACCCGCATTGCGGACACCGTCACCGCATTTGCCTCCCGTCGGCAGAACGCGTTCCTTGCACGTCCCCACAGTCAGAGTCTTGCACTGATCGCACTGCGCCACACCACCGCTTTCCCAAATCTTCGTATTGTCAAACAGCAGACATGAAGACGCCACCTTGATGTCGCATTTCTCGTCCCCATTGATAACGCCATCCCCGCATACAGCCTTGACACCAGGCTTATTTCCCTCTCCCTGATTTTCATCGTTGCTAACTTCACTGCACCCCATCAAACCGACGACGACAAGGGCGAACAACAAATGCTTTTTCATAATTCCTCCAAGTGCATATCCGAGCATATAGCCCCAAAAACCAAACTGTTATGTATTATGTCAAATTGTTCGCACACAATCAACGCCACTGCCGCGCGTTGGCGAAAACAAATACATTGAGGCAGGTAAAAAACGTCATGGCGCTGAACGGTTACAACTATTCAGACCTAAAAAATCAAAAAAACTGACGTGTCAGGTGTCACAATTTTTTTTCAACGTCATCATCTTGTCGACGGCGCACTCGATGTCCTGCCCGGCAGAATCGAAAAACTCCGTCAAATCCACACCAAATTTACGCTCATAAGCCCATGCCTGCATCGCCATGTCGAGTTTGTCCGCGATATGGATAAGACAAGACTCCACCGAACCGTCATCCATGCACATCTCAAAGGCGTGCAGAATCAACGCTTTTTTCTTTTCCGAGAGTCCCGATGATTCGACTTTATTTCGATAAACGGCCAGCTCCCTCTGTTTCTTTGCCGCCCTGTCGACGACTTCCGAAGGCGTCAAATCCCCAATCCATTGCTCGGCATGGTCATGCACGAGCCCCATCAGAAAAAGCCTCTCGAATGAAGCGTCCCCCATCAGGCCCGCCAGAATGGCGGTTTTCACGCTATGAACATCCACCGTCTCGACGCCGCTACCAATGCCTGTTCCAAATGCCGGAATCACACGCGTCCATCCCTTTCGCGCCACGCGCTCCAGCGCAAAAATATCCTCGTCGTCACACAAACACGTATCATCATCTTTATCCGCTGTATCCGCCACACAATCACGGAACAGGCTTGCACGATGCGACATAAAATTCAAAATCCTTTCGATACTTCCCAAATCTTCTTCGGCATATATCGAAACATCATCGAATTTTATCTGCTGCCATACGCCGATACATACATTTTTAAAGTACCGCGTTCTGGCTTCTTTCTCTTCCGGCAATCCCGCCATTAACCGCTTCCAACTCGGCAACACCACATTTGAACCATACATTGCCCGCAAAAAAGTCAGTTCCCGGCGTTCAATATACTCGCGCAAATCCATACCCACCATCCAATCCATCCACCATTTTTTCGAACAACGCCACCTGACGACAAAAAAAATATTTTCAATCGGACGTTTACGCAATAAACCGCGCCCGGTTTTTTACGCCCTTTTTCGCACATAAGGAATTTCGCATGGAAAACACAGCCCCACAGTTTTCATACGCAGGTTCGCAATGGCATCTTTTGGACGATTCAGATCTTGCAAAAAAAATATCGGCAAGCAATGGCATTAGCCTGACGCTTGCCCTACTGCTCGCCAATCTTAACCTGACACCTGGCGAGCAAACGGAAAGATTTCTGCATCCCTCGATGGCCGATCTTCACGATCCGTTCCTGATGCTCGACATGTCGAAAGCCATCGAACGATTCCGAAAGACCATTCGCGAAAAGGAGCCCATTCGCGTGGTCACGGACTACGACGTGGACGGCACGATGAGTTCGTTGATTTTACAAGGGGCGCTTGGAATATGCGGCCACACGGCGATCAGCTACCACATTCCGAACCGCAAGACGGAAGGCTACGGATTTTCGATGGCCGCAGCCCAAAAGGCCATCGACGACGGGATTAAGCTCATCGTCACGGCCGACATCGGCGTTCGCGATGATGCCCCAATTGCGCTTGCGGCCTCACACGGCATTGACGTGATCGTTCTCGACCACCATCTTCCGCCCGGATGCGGCGTTCCCGAAAAGGCTTATGCCGTCCTGTGCCCGCCGCAGGAAGGGTGTAACTATCCGAACAAATCCCTGGCCGCCTGCGGCATTTCGCTCAAATTTGCACAGGCACTTCTGCGCGATCATCCAAGCCGGAACGCAATCATCCGCAGCATGATGAAGCTGGCCGCGCTTGGCACCGTGGCCGATGTCGTGTCACTTCTGGAACCGGAAAACCGCGCCATCGTTACGATTGGGCTCGACGCGCTCAACCGCGATGCCCACCGTCCCGGTCTCAAGGCGCTTCTGGAAATCTCACGCACACAGCAGGGCACCATCGACAGCTCTGCCATCGGATATCGCATCGGCCCTCGAATCAATGCGGCCGGAAGACTCGCCTCTGCCAACCTCATCATCGAGCTTCTCCATGCGGCAAACACGATTCAGGCACACGCGCTTGCGGCACAGCTCGATGCCATGAACGAAGACCGGCAGCTCATCCAGCAAATGATGATCAAGACGGCCATCGAAACCATCGGCGACTGCGACGATCCATTTATCGTCGTAGCACTTCCCGAGGACGACTTCTGGCACAGCGGCATTTCGGGCATTGTGGCAGGCCGCATCCGCGAGCATTTTCACAGGCCGGTTGCCGTGGCGACCATCGAGAACGGCATGATGACGGGCAGCATCCGTTCGACACCGGGCGTCCATGCCGTACAGGCACTCACGTCGGTCAGCGCCCTGCTGACGAAATTTGGCGGTCACGCCGCAGCCGCAGGGTTTTCATGCCCGGCCGACGCGCTCGACGCACTGCGCAAGGGACTTTGCCAAAATGCCCTCAACCAGCTCAACGGAAACGCCGAAATTCCGACCACCGAAATCGCCCTCTGCCTTGCGCCGGAAGAGCTCGACGATGACGTATTCGAAGCCGTCCAGCGTCTGGAACCATGCGGCGCACAGAACAACCGCCCCACCGTGTGCATTCGCAATGCCGTTCTACGAAACATCGTTCCGCTCAAGGATATCCACCTGCGCGGCACGCTCGCCAATTCGCACGTCTCATGCCTCTGGTTTTCCGCGCCGGTCACGCCGCAAATGCTCGAATCCAAGCCTCACCACATCATCGGCGAACTCGTCACGGAAATGTGGAACGGCTCGCCACAGCACAAAATCCTCATCCGCGACGCCTGCCCGGCCGATCGCGATGTCTTTATTTAAGGCACATTCCATCCTTTTGTTTTGCAGTATAATGGCGTGCGGCTATTCCATACGCCGCACATTGCCGTGCTATTGACATACGCACGGCATCGGCCGCTATTGCATACGCGTCCGATTTTTTTGCTTTTTTTTTTCCCAAATCAACACCCTATGTTTTTTAATCTTTCACCCCAAACCATTTCCCAGGAACTGATTCAGACAGTTTCACATACCCGCGTATTTCTCAGCATGCCATGGATCGAAGGCTTCACACCGATATGTCTCGATCGGCCCGGCATCCATTCGTTTATCGACGCCAAATGCGGCCTCGAGCGGCGCGACGGCATATTCCGCCTGAACGAAGCCGCGCTGAGCCCAATGGATCACGGCAATCTTTACGGCGACGCGGTTTTTGAAGGCATCCGCGTCGACGACAGGCGCATTCTCATGTTTCGCGAGCACGTCGACCGGTGGTTCAAATCGGCTCGCAAAGTCGGTCTCGAATTCCCCTACTCGAAGGCCGAACTGTGCCGAATCATGGTACAGCTATGTCGCGAAGCGATGGGCGATGCACAAACCGCCTATCTCCGCCCGGTCCTGACTCGCGGCATGGGCGACCTCGCCGTGGCACCGTTCAAATGCGTCGCACCGTCGCTTTACATCGTGTGTTCAACCGTCCTTCTCTACCCGCGAGAACGGTACGAATACGGCGTCGATGTCTCGGTGGCACGCAAGATGCGACGAAATGACGAACGCCATCTCGATCCGAACATCAAATCGAACAACTACTTAAACAACGTTCTTGCGCTTCTGGAAACCGTCGATCACGGCACGCTCGAAACGATCATGCTCACACGGGACGGCTACGTGGCAGAAGCGACTGCCGATAACATTTTTGTTGCGGAAACCGTCGACAATCATCCGGTTCTCAAAGTCCCAGCCTCTCGATACGCGCTCGTCGGCCTCACGCGTGCATTCGTCATGGATTGCGCAAAGCGCCTAGGCTTCGAAGTCATCGAAGACGATGCCATGCTCATTTCGGATTTTATTGGCCCGAACCGCGAAGTCTTCATTACCGGCACGGCGTGCGGGCTCATGCCGGTCACGCACATCGACGGACACGAAACCGCCGCACCGGGACACCGCCCTCTCATGGAAAAAATCACCGCACTCATGGCGGAACGCGCCGCATCCGATGAATTGTCCTATCCCATCGACGCACCGGAAGACGCGCTTGCACGATACCTCGCCTGATTGTTTTGGGCGTAATGGATGATATTTCAGCGAGTACAGCCCCCCCAATAGAATTGGGTTTCCTCTCTCCCATTCCCGCCCGCCAGCCGCCGCCTAGCCCAACAAACGTGCGGCCTGGTACACCACTCCCTTTCCGCGTTTATGGCGCGTAAAAAATAGAGCTCAGGAGTACCTGGCGTGTGCAACCCGCGAGCCTCTGTACCCGCGTCCGGGTATAGCGTTCGCGTTCCCTGACCAAGGGGCAGGCCGCACGATATGGTGGTCGAGTACAAAACCGTTATGTAAAGCCAGAATGATACAATTTTATCTCCTCACTTCGAGTGTCACGCCACTGCAACAC
>JAZODZ010000215.1:0-3777 GCA_045597285.1 Myxococcota bacterium | reverse complement strand
CACAGAATACGGGCAATTCCAAGCAAAACGTCCATACGTATTATGCGCTTCCGATTGGCAGCGGGCAGTCGACACTGCGCCTTTCGGACATCGCGTTCCTTCTGACGACGCTCAAAGTGCGCCCGACCGACCACATTTTCGAAGTCGGGACGGGGACCGGCTATCTGACGGCGATTCTCGGCCGCATTTCCGCTCAGGTTTATTCGATGGACATCATCGAGCAGCTCGTCGAATCTGCATGGCAGAATATGGATCGCATGAACCTTTCCAAAGAGCAGGTGCGGATTTGTTGCGGCAACGGGCTATTGCTGCGCGACGAACTTGCGCCCGATGCGCCGCCTGCCGCCATCGCGGCTGCCCAGAAAACCGACCTGTTTGCCGTCGCCGATGCCATGAGAACGCGCATGGATGCGGCGATTTCGACCGAGAATCATGCGCTGGCTCAACAGGTGGCCGACGAAATTGCCCAGGAACGCACGGCGCTGCAGCGCAAGGCGTGTATCCACGACGGCCGCAACGGCATGGTCGGCTATGCGCCCTATGACATTCTATTGATAACAACGCCCGTAAAGGGCGAGATTCCAAAGGATCTGCTGCATTTACTGGCACGTGAAAATGCCCGTGCGGCGGCTCCGATTACCGACGACAACGGCAACACAGACTGGATCGTCTACCATTACAATTATGCCGAAAACAGCCTCGAAGAAATTGGCCGTCAGCCCGTTTCCGCCAATGTCGTCCGACCAGCCAAATAAAGGTATTTTTATGTCCAATCTATTGTCATTACACGAAAAGCTGTTGTCATTCCGCCGCACGAAAATCATCGCGACGATGGGCCCGGCGTGCGCCAAGCCGGAAGTTCTCGATGCCATGATTGAAGCCGGCGTCGACGTGTTCCGCCTGAATTTCTCGCACGGTTCCCATGAATCCCATGCCGAAAACTTCCGCCTCATTAAAGAAGCCATTGCAAGAAGTGGCCGACATGTCGCGGTTCTCGGCGATCTCTGCGGCCCCAAAATCCGCGTCGGTCATTTCGAAAACGGCTCCATCGATCTCGTCGAGAACACGCAGGTCACGATCACGGTGCGCAAAGTCATGGGGCAGGAAGGCCTGATCCCCAGTGAATACGAGCATTTGGCCAAAGACGTCAAGCCCGGTGACCGCATCCTCATGGCTGACGGCACCCGCGAGCTCCGCGTCGACCGCGTCGATGATACCGAGATTCTCTGCACCGTCGTTCGTGGCGGGAAGATTTCGGATCGCAAAGGCATCAACCTGCCGAACGTCGCGATTTCAACGCCGTCCTTCACCGAAAAAGACCGCGACGACGCCGATTTCGCGTGCAAGCTGGGCGTCGATTACCTCGCGCTGTCTTTTGTCCGCTCAGCCTCCGACGTGCTTGAACTCAAGCAGTTTATTGCAGATCGCGGTGCCGACATTCCCGTCATGTCCAAGATCGAAAAGCCCGAGGCCGTGCAGAATATCGAAGCCATTCTCGATGCATCCGATGCCATCATGGTGGCTCGCGGCGACCTCGGCGTCGAAATGCCGGCCGAAGAAATTCCCATCATTCAGAAAGAGCTTACGCGCATGTCTATATGCGCCAACAGGCCCGTCGTCATTGCCACGCAGATGCTCGAATCGATGATTTCGGCGGGCACGCCCACACGTGCCGAAGTCACCGATGTCGCGTGGGCCGCGATGGCCGGTGCCGATGCCGTCATGCTTTCTGGCGAGACTTCGGTAGGGAAGTATCCGGTAGAGAGCGTCCGGAATATGAATCGCATTGTGCGGATGATCGAATGCTATCAGCTCCACAATGACCGCTTCTTTTCTATGCTTTCGCACGAGCATCTGGCCGATTACGAAACCGATATGTCTGCGCAGCTCCTCGAAGGGCTTTCGCGTTCTGCGACCAAGATGGCCCGCGAACTCAATGCAAAAGCCGTTGCGGTTTGCGCCAAGACGGGCACGACCATCCGCATGGTTTCTGCCGAACGTCCGCATGCACCGATCATCGGGATGAGCACAGATCCTCGCATTTGTGCACGCATGAGCCTGTACTGGGGCGTTTTTCCCGTTATCGTCAACGATGAAGTTATTCGTTCGCCGTGGAAATTCATTCCCGATATCCTTAAAAATACCAAAATATATAACGATACCGATGATGCCGGACGATACGTCATACTCGTGACGTTGCGCGATTATGCGATGGCACTTACGCCGTCGCTCAAAATCCTCATCGATTAACGATATCGCGATATATTCATTATAAAAAAAGAGCCGTTTTGCGGCTCTTTTTTTTATATAATTATACAAAAATGATTAAATATTATATATAATCATTCCAGAATGAGGGTGATTTCGGTCATCATATTGCCGTGGAACAAGGTTTTGGAACAAAACATCTGTCCCTGTTCGCCAAATGATGTACAGCCAATAAACGGAATATCGCCAAGCGCCTCGCGGGCTTCGGCACACACGCTGTCCATATCGTTGGACAATGCGGATGCGCTTGCGGCGCAAAACATAATGAATGCGGCCACGACGTGCCTGGTTCCGACATTTGCAAGGGCTCGTTTTACTGCTTTTCCAACGCCTTCACGAATCGAATTCGGCGTGCCGCGCATCAGATAAATCTGCGTTCCGACAGGAATTTCTGCATAAGTCTGAATCGTTTTGTTATCGACGTCGACCGAGAGGGGATGCGCGAGCCAGAATCCATTCTCAAGGCTCTCTCCACATAATCTTCCAAGCGGGTAGAGGACGGCGGATGTCGGCAAAACGCCGCCGCGCGAAATGTACGCGGCAAACATGTTGTCTGTCCATTCGTTGTACACATCCGCAGCCGGCCGGTCATCGATCTTTTCAACGATGCGCCCGGATGCTGCCGTAACGACGCCTGTATGGCTCGTCGAGAGGTAGCCGTAGCAGGAAGCCATCGCCTGGATGCAATGGCGGCGCATTCTCACGATCACCGTGCCGTTCGTCAGAACCGTTTCGTTCAAAAAGCAATAGGGCGTCTGCAAAAACTTGTCGGCTCCCGGCGTGGCGCCAAAAACAATCTCTCGCCCGCCAAACACATCGTGAATGCCTTCCAGAACGCGCTCTTCGGAGCCGCGTGTGGCATGCATGCTGAGTTCCACGGTGTCCGAATCGTCACGCCAGTCTTCCAGAATTTCCGCCACTTTCTTACGAATATCGCTGCACCTTTCAAAACTGACGGCCTTGACGTCCAACGGCATGTCGTCGGCTTTTTCGAACACAAACGCATAACTACCGCGCTTGAAGCCATCTCGACTGAGGATGCCGTGCGACGAACTCAACCCAAAAATCTGAACGTCGGGGAAGCGTGTTTTGATATCCCGAATGCGGCTACCATCAAATGCTTGTGTCGTAAACACAAACATGGTTGTCGGTTCGCAACATGATTCCAGTTCAGGCTGATTCAGATTCACAATACGCATTGGCACTCCCGTGAAAAACACGGAAAATAATTTACTCATTTTATTCTGATATTTCAATTTCATTTTACCGGCTCTGCCTGCGGCACGAGCCGGCACGCCACTATGCCCGGGCAATATCATCAAACAGGCGCATCGATTCACGTGGTATCGAGATTCATTTGGGAGACGTTTGCCCGGGCATACGCGGCTCGAAACGGGCTATTCGCTACGCTCATACGCCCGTTTTTTATGTTTCCGCTTGAAATACAGTAGATTATACGCAAGAATACCCGCGGCTCGTGTGAGAGCTGTTATATATAAAGTCGGAGGC
>JAZODZ010000214.1:0-27493 GCA_045597285.1 Myxococcota bacterium | reverse complement strand
GATTTCTTTCAAATCTTTATTGGAAATATTCAGTCCCTGCGCTTCGTCAAACTGATCAATGGCCGACTGTGACTGTTCCCTTCTGGGATTGTTGAATGCCTGCTTTCGTCCTGTATTTATGTCTGGAAGACCACAACTGGAGGCGACGGAAATATCTTTTTGAGAAACACCGTTCCGGCTGACAGCAAGATTCTTATTGTCGCTTTGGTGGAGACGCGACGCAAATACGGCGCCGGTAGACGACGGTTTGTTGTTGACCGCGGTCAGCATCGACTCGCTAATACATGGCGAATCAAACGATTTATCAATATCCACACTCGGCAGAAAACCGGAACTGACGATCCCAAAGACATTCGATTCTTCAGATGAGGATTTGACAGGCGCAAGTTTGGGAACTGAAAGCTTCAAACCTCCCTTGCGATCTTTCACCTGGAGCTTGTGATCAGCAGTTTCCTTGGTCTCTTTTTTATCAGAATCCTCGCAAAGGGCATCAAAAATACTCGATTGAATGAAGATCTCATTCGTACCCTCAAAATGGTGGACAATCGGATCGTGCGTTTCCGGTTCAGGCTTTTTCGCTGGCGGAGTTGGCAGATTCGATAGTTTGGCCGGAGATGAACACAGCTTGTCAAAGGATTCTGATTTGACAAATACTTCGTTTGTTCCTTCAAAGTGGCGAACTACGGCATTTTCTTTAGAATCTTTTGGCGAGGCATCTTTCGGCATTTGATCGCCAGATGCGGTCAATTCTTTAGGTTTGGACAGTTCCCTGGAATTGGTCAGCTCCTTGGGTTTGGGTAGCTCCTTGCTGGAATTGGTCAGTTCCTTGGGTTTGGTCAGTTCCCTAGAATTGGTCAGTTCCTTGGGTTTGGGTAGTTCCTTGGAACTGGTTAGTTCTTTAGATTTGTCCTGGTCTTTGGAGCCGGTTTCTTCTTTGGCTTGTTTTGAAGCTTCCTCTGCTTTTTCGGGTGTCGGGGCTGGAACTTCTTTGCGTGCACCGGCTGTCGGGAGGCTGGAGTCATCGCAGATGGCAGATATGCCTGGATTGGTACCGGACTTCGGGGGGATTTCCGATGATTTGTTCGACGACTCCAGTAATTTTTTCATTTCCGGAGTCTGAGGCTGAATACACGGAAGATTGGCTATGGTATTCGCTGAATCGAATAAATCCCATTCATTAAAATCGTCAAAGGCATCGTGTTTTTGCAGTTTTAATGCCTCGGTAACGGTATCGACTTTGGATTCACTGCTATTTTTTTCGTCGGGTTCATCTTTTTCGGAAGGTTCGTCCAGAAAAAATGCGGACTGTAGAATGCTCGTTCTTTCGCCGGGAGCATTGGATCTGTTGTCGCTATTAAAAAAGTCAGCAAAATCATCCCAATTGGCATCGCTCAAATCCGAGGCTTCGGGGCGATTCTGAAAGAAAATGCCTTCACCTGATGTGACTTCGCTCACGTTGACATCCTGGCTGACGGAACTGACGCCTGTCAGAGGTTTCTGTAATTCATCCTTCGTTCTGTTGTCGGGTACGGCGGCAACATTCACAGATTTGTTTTGGGAAGTCATATCAACACCTATTATCGAGGCTTGGTTGAACCGCTTTAATTGTTACACGCCAGACGACATGACGTGGGGTGTCTCAGAAATATCGTGCCATTATCACCTAAACATCTATATCTATATCGTAACAAACTCTGATAAAAACCTGTCCATTCAATATATGCCATGCGTTCCCAACTTTAATTCAGGAACGTCATGGATGATTAAAAAATTAATAAACAACTTTGGCAAGAAGGGCTGTGACGTTATCCGGACCGCCATTCTGGTTTGCTGCAATGATGAGCTCACGACAGGCTTTGGGAAGGTCATCCCCAAATTTGGTCAGGATTTCCGCAATCTGATCATCCTTGCAAGGATCGCTCAGGCCATCAGAACAAAGAAGATAAATGTCGCCATCCTGGTGTTCGTAGAAATGAGCTTCCACTTCGACGCTTTCCGTCAGGCCAATGGCCCGGGTAATGACATTTTTGTACGGGAAACTCGGGAGATCTTCCGGTTTTAAAATCTTGGAACGGATGTATTCATTGGCCAGAGAATGATCTTCCGTCATCTGTTTCAGTGAGCCATCCCGAAAACGATAGCACCGGGAATCGCCGACATGGGCGATGATGACGCCTTCCTCGACAAAATAGGCGCCGACGCCTGTCGTGCCCATCCCGTTGTATTCCGCCTTTTCATTCGAGGCCTTGTTGATGACGCGATTCGCTCTTTCCATCGCGCAAATGATACGTCTTTCTTCACGGCTTCTTGGTTTTGCTTTTCCTGCCGGCCAGTCCGGAAGCTCGATAGGCGTTTCCTGGTTGATCGTCTCATTATAGTAGTCCTTGATTTCCTGGATGGCCATGCTTGATGCAACTTCGCCTGACTGATGCCCTCCCATTCCGTCGGCGACAACGACAAATGATTCTGTTTGTGACACGAGGAAACTGTCTTCATTATGATCACGGCACATTCCTGTGTCTGTTAATCCTGCACATTTCAAACGCATGAGTACTCACTCCATGGAAACTTGGTAAATCCTGCGGACCAAATAATAAAGCCCATCGGCCTTATTATAGATCATATCTTTAAATCGTAAAACGTCGAATTTAACGGGTTTTTCAGAATCGGACTTCGAGACCGCCGGTCAAGTCAAAGCCCCAGTTCGTACCGCCCAAAATTTCTGCCGTCAAAACCAGCTTGAACCGCTCGGCGAATTTGTACGCCGCCTTTCCGCCAAGCATATACCGGATCGAGAGGTTGCTGCACTTGCTGAACCCCGAAGGACTCGTCGAATCGTCGTCATCGTTGGCCGCCGGATCGGCGGATTGATCATACCCACACATGCTTCCGTAGCCGATACCCGCCCCGACGGCGAAATCGAAGTGTTCAAAGTTGTCGTACCTCCATCGGATCGAGACGATCCCCATGTGCCCGAGAGCACTCCCCTTGTTTCCGCCGCCCATGCGGTACATCGCGCCGACCTCGTAATTTCCCTTGAATATCGGGATCAGGACTTCGACCCTTGCCGTCCAGGTCTTGACATCGCCGGTTGAAAAGAATCCGCCGGCTTCTGCGCGGAGCCCGTAACGGTCATCTCCCTTCGTTTCTTCGATTTGTTCCACCTTGTTGAGGCCGTTCTCGACGAGTGTGCGCGATGTCACACAGTCTATTTCCGCCAGTTTCCCGTTCGGGGCCAGCAACCGTGCGGGAGCGCGGCCGCTCACTTCGCCCGTCTCTTCATCGCGAGGCTGGACCGGATCGTCGCGCAGAACTTCAGGCGGCACGAAACCGTCATAGAGCGCCAGGCAACCTTCGTTCGTCACGACGATCCCTTTGTACGGCGTCGAATCGTAATCTTCCGCCATGACCTCGGTGGCCGCTGCCGTGCGCAGGACGACTTTTTTCTGTGTCGCCGCCGTGCCCTCAATCGAAAGCATGCGCCCGCCCGTCATCGGCACGATCTTTCCGCTGTTTTCCATGCGTTCCACGCGCCATATTTCCGGCGTTCCGATGGCTTCGGGACGTCGCACGGCCGCGTAGCATGCGTTCGATATCACGGTTTCCATCCGGATTTCCGTCATTCCGGCTTCCATTTCCTCGGGTGTCGGCATAATCGCGACCTCGGAAGATTCCTGTCGGCAGTTGCCTGCCAGAATGATCGTCCCGTCCGGCGCATTCAAAAGTTCGATGCCGTCGAGTATCGATCCGGGCAGGAGGCTTTCGGCTGTCCAGTCGGAGCTGACAGTGCGCGTGTAGGCCGTGTACTGATCATTGCCGGCATGGCAGAGCAAAACGCCGAGGCCTTTTGCCGCCCCAATCCATGCCGGCCGGCAACCGGCCGGCAACGAAATCGTCTCCATGCCGCCCTCGGCGCTTAACATCAGCACGGAAGGCGCGTCGAAGTTTTCCGAATCACACGAAATACTGCCGTCATGGCAGGTGCCGTTTCGGAAAAATCCAAGTGAGAGGCCGCCGTCCACGATAAATTCACCTGGTTTTGTAGATGCCGGCACTGACTGCGGCGTGTAACTCTTCTCGGGCTGGATGGGCGCGAACACTGGATAACGGCTTTGATGACGCGGAATATAGTCCGTCCTGACGGTCGCGGAAGGTGCTGGCACGGTAGAATTTTCGCCCTCAATTCCAGTCGTTTCAACGGTTTGTGCAGCCGCTTCCGATAGCGTGGGGGCGTCCGGCGTTATCCAGTTCTCGGGGAGCTTGTGGACAGGTTCGGCCACATCTGTCACCGTCAATCGTTCGGCCGGCGCGATTTCCGTGCCTTCGAGCGTTATCCATGATTTGCCGTCGCTGCTCAGAACTGTGAATTTGCCATCCCAGATCCAGCCAAATGAATGGATAAGGTTTGTCGGCGCATCCGCCATCGGCTCCCATGATCGGCCGTTGTCGTGCGTGACAAAAATCTTTGTGTTCAGAAGGCTGCGGATGCGGATGATGCCGGTGCCGTCCGTCCGCCACCAGATGCCCTCGATGTCGGTAACCTGCACGGTCTGTTCACTTTCGGCCTTATTTTTACTCGTTTTGGATGATTTCTTTTTGGCCTTTTCGGCAGCCGCCACGGCTTCCGGTGACATGGCCGCCACTTTCTCGTCGTTGAAAAAGTCGGCAAGCGGAATGCTCTTCAACGCGCCGGAATTCATGTCGACGAGCATGAGCGTGGTCGCATCGGCATAGACGACAGAGCCGCCCGCGATGTCGATCTTGCGGACATCGGGAACAGACAAGACGGGCTTGAACGCGTCAGAATCGGCCGCTTCCTGCCAGCTCTGCGCCACCATGAGCTGATTGTTCAGCACGATAAATATCCTGTCCTGTTCGTCAACGGCGACGAGCCTCGAATTCTCCGGCATGGCAATCGGCCCCAGGAGCTTGTCGGCATCGGCCGCATATAATTCGCCATTGCCCGGTGTAATGATCACTATGGACTTGCCTGTCGCAATAATTTCCGGTTGTTCCGTCGACACATTGAACGTGCGGTTGTCAATCCAGGGGGCCGGCTCGTGCTGCGGCTCAATCCAGACCGCCGGTACGACGGGACGTTGCTCTTCCTGTGCCTCTTCTGCAAATGCCGCAAGCGGCAACAGTAAACTCGTAATGGCAAATGCCTGTAATATGCGTTGTTTTCTTTTTCTCATTTCTCGTGTCTTCTTACATATCGGAACGACGTCCGAAATTCTGACACGATTTATAAAATTTTTGCCTTCTATGCAATGACAGGCTTGTTTCGATTCTAGTTTAGCCCTAAATTTATGTAGCTGTTCAGACACTTGGCGCTGAACAATCTCTTTGTTCGATGATGTGGAGTTCGTGAGGGTTTTATGAAAAAAACAGTCTATTTGGGGATCCTGACACTCGCATCATCCTTTGCATTCGCGTGCGGCAACGAATCACACATCGTCACGCAGGCCGAGTACACGCGGACGCACGGTGCCATCGTCAATGGCACGCAGGTGACCGGAAACGACAGGCTCTCGACAGTTGTACTCACACTCTCACTAAAGAATGGGCTTGTTTTTTGTACCGGAACGCTCATCATGCCGAATTACGTGCTGACGGCAGGGCATTGCATCGCCGACTGCGACGGCAGCTCGGATTTGCTGAACAACCGGAAAAACATGGTTATCGGCATCGGGCAGAACTATGCTTCTCCCAAAGCGATGTATCATCCCGAGAGCTTTCATCTTCATCCGAACTTTGTCTGCACCGATGATGACATTCAGCACGATATCGCCGTCATAAAGCTGAAGGAGAGCGTGCCCGCCGAAATCGCGAGACCGTCCATCATTGTGCCGACATCCCTGATTCCCGGTTCACAGGAAGTCGATTACGTGCCCGGCATAAAGGCCGTTTCGGTTGGGTTCGGGCTGACGAATCCTGCCAATCACAATTCAGTCGGCGTCAAATACGAGACGGAACGGCTCATCCTGGCCATCTGCCCGGCCACGATTCCCGAGAAATCGACCATGCAGTGCCCTGAGGTTGTCAAAGTCACGAATCAGGCGGCCGAGGGTTTCGTCTATTTTTATGACAAGACGACGAATGTCTGCAGCGGGGATTCAGGCGGCCCCACGTTTATCGAGCGCGACGGCCGTGAGTACCTGCTCGGCGTGACGAGCTGGGTGAATGCCGACGAGGCCGGACACTGTCTCGATTTTTCGGCAATGACACTCATCGAGGATAACCGGGATTTCGTTTCGTCCGTCGTGGAAGGCCTCCCGGCCGCAGAACCCGAAATCTGCGACAACGGCCTCGATGACAACGGCGACAATCGATTGGACTGCGCGGATCCCTATTGTTCCGGAACCGAAATATGCAAGAGCGAAATCTGTTACAACGGCCTCGATGACGATGGCGACGCCAGGGCCGACTGCGACGATCCCGACTGCGACGATTACATAAAGTGTCTGCCGGAAATCTGCGACAATGGCACGGATGACAACGAGAACGGCAAGGTGGACTGCGACGATCCGACGTGTGCCGCGTCCAAAAAGTGCCAGCCGGAAGATTGCCGAAATGGCGTGGATGACAACGAGGACGGCAAGGCGGACTGCGACGATCCGCAGTGCCAGCCGACCGTTGCCTGCGTGCCCGAAAATTGTACGAACGAAATCGACGACAACGAGGACGGCCGTACAGACTGTGACGATCCGCAGTGCGCGTCCAGTGAGTTCTGCGTCCGGGAAATCTGCGACAACGGCATTGATGACGACGACAATTTCCTCATCGACTGCCAGGATGATCAATGTTCGAAAGCACTCAACTGCCAGCCTGAAATCTGCGACAACGGCACGGATGACAACGGCAACGGCCTCAGCGACTGCCGTGATCCGGATTGCTTCGGCGTCGGAACCTGCCCGGAAAGGCCCGAAATATGCGGCAACAGTGACGATGACAATGGCGACGGACGGATCGACTGCGATGACGAGACGTGCGACTGTGCACAACCGCGGCTCGATTCGCTTCCTGCGTCCGGATGCACGGCGGTGCCTGAACCCCCGGCTTCAGGCGGAAACCTGGCGGCCATTCTGCTGATTCTGGCCGGCATGTTCTCGCTGCGCCGCCGCAAAAATTAAAAAGTTCGCATGGCGTATGCCAATAGCCATGCGCAGGTGCGGCGTATCGAGCCAATGGCGAGATAGCCGCACGCCTCATTTCCCGATGATGAACTGGTAGACATCGCGGCCTTTTGCGCCGGTGTATTCGGACACAATGTCGCGTATGTCGCGTGCAGAAACGCCGTGTTTTTGCAGGATTTCGATGAGGCGGATGTCGTCCGGCGTGAGTTCGGCGGCTTTTTCCTGCTGCGCCCCCCCTTCGATGACGAGGCAAAGCTCGCCACGGCACGGCTGTTCGTTGAGGCGGGCCAGGAGTTCGCCGGCGGTCGCGCGTTCGATGGACTCGAATTTTTTGGTCAGTTCGCGGCAAAGGCAGACGCGGCGTTCCGGCCCGACCACGGCAATGAGGTCTTCGAGCAGCGACGCGATGCGCTGCGGCGACTCGTAACCGACGAGCAACGCATCACGGTTGGCAAGTTTCTGAAAAAGTTCGCGCCGTTCCTGGCTTTTGCGCGGAAAGAAAGCGACGAACTCGAATGCGGTAAACTGGTGGAACCCACAGGCGCTGATGGCGGTCGGCACGGCACACGCGCCGGGCACGGGGCACACGCGGATGCCGGCATCGAGGCACGCATCGACGAGGCGGCTGCCCGGATCCGACACGCCGGGCGTTCCCGCATCGGTAATCAGCGCGGCCGATTCGCCGTCCAGCAGTTTCGGCATGAACTGGTCCGTGCGAAGCGCCTCGTTGTGCGCGAAATAGCTTGCCACGCGTTTGTGGATGCCGAAATGATCGAGCAGAATGCCGCTGTGGCGCGTATCCTCGCAAAGAATGAAATCGACGCCGCCCAGAATTTCGAGCGCTCGTGCGGAAATGTCGCCGAGATTGCCGATCGGCGTGGCGACGATGTACAGGGTGCGCGGTTCAACCGCCCGTGTTTCATTCATTTTCAAGCCTTTTGTGGTATCATTAGGGAACGCGGCTATTTCATACGCCGCGGCAGATGGCTTTTGCAATGCGCCATCTGCTTCGGATGTCGCGTGCCTATTGCATACGGCACGCGGTGCCAGGCTATTGTCATACGCCTGGCGTATTTTATTGATTTGTGCGCGGCCGGAACCGGTCACTTCGACAAGGATAGCACATGATTTCACGATTGATCGATCTTATCGAACATCTTCGCTCGCCAGAATGCAAGATTATCCGAAAATCGGAAGCCGCCGTGATGCCCGGCCGCGGATCGGACGGTGCTGCAGGGTATGATTTGGCGAGCGCCGAAGAACTCGAAATACCGGCCCGCGGGCGCGCACTGGTGCATACGGGCCTGCTCGTCGCGCCGCCCAAAGGATGCCATATCGAGGTGCGTCCCCGAAGCGGGCTCGCCCTTAAACACGGCATCACCGTCCTTAACTCGCCAGGCACGATAGACGAAGATTACCGTGGCGAAATCATGGTCATTCTGTTCAATACGTCGGATGAGCCGTTTCATGTCATGCCGGGCGACCGCATTGCCCAGGCTGTCGTGATGCGCCACGAAAATGCGCGCTGGCGCGAAGTTTCCGCATTTGACAGGACCGACCGCGGGGCGCATGGGTTTGGCAGCACGGGGAAATAAGCGCACCGAAATATTAGATGCCGAGGAAAAGGCGTTTTCCAAAATTAAAGGTAATTTTTTCGGAGGCAAACACTCTTCGGACGGTATCTTCGATGTCGTAGGGCATCCGGTAATACTGGATGGTTTTTGTCTCGGTGTCGTAGATGGTGCAGCAGGCGCGGTTGTCGTAATCGCGCGGCTGTCCGACGGAGCCGACGGTGACGAAATACTTTTTGTCGTCTTCGAACGTGATTGTGTTACTCGTGATATCGACAGCGCCTTCCCGCGT
The DNA here is from genome assembly GCA_045597285.1 of Myxococcota bacterium. Lineage (GTDB taxonomy): Bacteria > Myxococcota_A > Bradymonadia > UBA4248 > UBA4248 > UBA4248. The sequence goes on along the minus strand of JAZODZ010000214.1, from coordinate 18,494 downwards.
CAGTGCAAAGGATTTTGTCAGGTGGGAATGCCCGATGAACGTGATGTGATCGAGTTCGTCGAAGTGCGGGACGAGCTGGAGCGCCTGTTCGATATAGAAGACGTAGCTGAATTCCGGCGGATCGATGGGGGAACCGTGGCAAATCGTAAAGCCTTCCGGGTGCTTGAACATGTAGGGCATATTCTTGAGCCATTCCATGTTTTCGGGCGACAGCAGGCTGGCATGGTAATCGAGGACGTTGCGTGCGGCCTCGTAATAGTAGGCGTAATTCATGCGGCCGCAGACGGCGGCATCGTGGTTGCCGAGAATGGTCAGTTTGGCGAAATCGCGGACGGCATTGCAACATTCATCGGGCTGAGGCCCGTAACCGACGACATCCCCGAGACAGAGATACTCGTCGCATGGATGGGCTTCATAGAACTCTTTAACGACTTTTAACGCGTTGTAATTGCTGTGAATGTCCGAAAAGAGGCCGATTTTCATGAAAACTCCGTAATGCGATTGGGGAATCCGCCAAAAAACGGGCGCGATTATACAATGATATGGAGAATATTGGCAAATGCTTAAACATTTTAGGCAGAAGGCCTGAACAGTTACCATATCTGGAAAGACGCATATAAGAGATATTTGCAAGAAAGACAGATATGTGAGAAAATAGAATAGTGTGTATCGTGATGATTCACTACCGGAGGAGATATGAAGACGCTAAAGGTTCTGTTAATTTCTGTAGTCATGTTTGGAATGTTGAGTTCAGTTGCAGTTGCGCAGGATTTGGAAGTATTCAAGACGCGTATGGCAGCAGCTGCAGAAATGACAAAGAAAGACATGTCTGAAGCCCTTCTCAAGTATCTGGAAATTCGTGCCGACTTTGCGGGGCCTGAGGTGGATTACTCTCTTGGACGCGTTTATCAGCGTCTGAATCAGTGCATGGAAGCTCAGCAGTATTACACGAACGTCATGGTCAAATATGATCTGCCGGAATCGAATCCGATTTATCAGCGAGCAGTTTCTGACTTTGACGCGGTTTCGTCATGCAGTTCGTGGCAGAAATTTTATGTCGAATGTGACGTTCCGGTAGGCGGCTATGTGATGATCGACTCGGAACGCATGGGCTCATGCTGGGAACGCCCCTTTGTCATGGCGGCCGGAGAGCACACGTTCAAACTCGTGTCGAAAGACGGCAAAGAGACCGAGGTCAAGAAAACGGCCGTCGATGGCGGCAAGGATGTCCATGTCAAGCTCGCATTTCCAGTGGAAAAAGTGAGCGTCGAAAAGGTCGTCGAAGTCGAGAAAGCATACGTTTATAAAGAGCGTTTTAGCCCATATCTTTACTGGAGCCTGATAGCAGGTGGTGTCGCCTTCGTGGCCGTCGGCGGCGGATTTGCGGCGCTGGCAAATCAGTCTTATGCCGATCAGCAGAAATATGCGGACTATCTTGGGTTCGCGATGGCAAATGGCGAGAAGGATGATGTCATAAAGGATTGGACCAAGAAACGTGACGATGCGAACAGCAAGGTAAAGGGTTACAACGGCGCGAGCTATACGTTTATCGCACTGGGCATTGGCGCAACCGTTACGGGCGTAGCCCTGGCCATTGTGAGCGCGACGAGCGAAAAAGAAAAAGTCTATCTCGAAGATGGCGAGTCGGATGTGAAAGCCTTCGTGGTACCGACACTGGACGGCGCTTCGGTCGGCTTGAATGTTAGGTTTTAGTCGAATCCTGACCATCGTGGAGATAATCGACCACGGTGGGTAAAAAGCGCTGGATAATCTGGTGCGAATAAGAAATTGGGTGAGGTCAAAAGTCCTCAAGAACGGTTCAATCGGTGTTTGAAAGAATCGAAAACTCAAGGAAATTCAAAGAAATAACGAACGATTGGGACAAGAATAGCGGCAAACGAAATTCGGAACAGAATTTGCTTTAAAGCGGCGCTTGGCGCGTTTTTGTTTTCAACCTTAACAAATAGAGGAACAAGTTATGGCATCGATAGGAAAAGTCATCAGTGAGATGTTGAATGAAAGCCATCAGGGGCGTTCGAGTTCTGCGAGAATGCAGGGTGGTATGATTGCAAAAGTCGTCGATAACGTGGATCCCGAAGATCGTTATCGCGTTCGTGTATCGTATCCCTGGTTGGCCGATCTTTATACGAAAGGCACTACCTCCGATGGTTCGGAATCGAAAGTTCAGAGCCACTGGGCCCGCATCACAACGATGATGACGGGTAGTGATTTCGGTAGCTTCTGGCTTCCCGAAATCGATGATGAAGTTTTCGTCGAGTTCGAAGAAGGTGATTTCGCTCGTCCGATTATCATGGGTGCACTTTGGAATGGCGAGTGCCAGTCCCCTCGTAAATTGAAATATTCACCGGATCAGACCGAAGTCGATGTCCCCAACAATGAACAGGGCGGCAAAAACGATTTCCGCTTCATCCGTTCACGTATGGGTCACACCCTCGGCTTCGTCGATAAAGAAGGCGAAGGCGGCGTTTCCCTCCGTTCAAACAAATCCGCAGAACTCTATATCGATGATAAAGACGGAAGCGAAAAAATTCGCCTCTATGATAAAGACCAGAAACAGTGGCTCGAAATCGATACCGTCAACAAGAAGATTACCCTCCAAACCGATACCGGTGATATCCTCATTAAGGCCAAAGAAAAAATCGATATCGATTGCAAGAATCTCAACATCAACGCCACTGAGAATATCAAGATTAAAGCCGGCAAGAACATTTCTCAGGATTGCACGAAATACGCAGCCAATTCAAGCGGTGCCACCGAAATCGTTGCCAGCGGCAAGATGAAACTCGTCGGCGCTACCATCGACCTCAACCCGTAAGTTCAGGTTTATCGATATAAAAAAAGGGATGAATTTCATTCATCCCTTTTTTTATGGCTTTTTTTGCCCCCCGCCGCAATCGCGTTCCTTTTTCAATGATGTGTACGCAAAATGGTCAGACATTGAACGCCGTAGGCGTTCTTGCGTGTAGCACCCAGTTGGCGCTTGTTTGACCTCGTCGCCTTTTTGTACTCATCCGGATTAATCGAGAGTTTAGTGTTTGTCTTTGTTTGCGTTATTTTCCAGAACCGACAGGCGTTGCTTCAGCTTTTCAACTTCATCCTCCAACTGCTCGATGCGTTGAACCAGCAACAGGGATAGAAGTTTTTCGTCAGAACTCTCTTTTAGCGATTCCAGCTTGGTCAGAATGGAAGGCGTCGGCTTGTCTGGCTCTTCTTTGTTTTCTGCTTCCTGAGGCTTGGAAACAGGCTGTTTTGAAGAAACATCCGCAGGTGGTGGCGTGTTGTCAGATTTCTTGGTAATGCGCCTGAGCGATTCAACTTTCTTTTCAACCTGCCGAATGGCTTCATCCCGGATTTGCTGAACAGGCACACTAAGGCGCTGAATAAGAATCTCAGCCTGTGACTGGACCAGACTTCGGAGCCCGTTGTGCTTTTGTTTTTTTTGAGCAATCAGTACTTGGGCTAGCGTCATTTCAGTCAAATCGGCTTTGGTATCGTTATCAATAACTTCGATATTCTCCCCTCGCCGGATCAATTCTCCCAGCTCTGCCAATGTGATGTAGCGGCTTTGAGACGTGTCATATAGCTTTCGATTGGAATATCTCTTAATCGTAATGATTTTCGGGGATTCTGTGTCCATGATAAAGCCTATCGCCTGAAGATGGCGTTAAACAATGCCGCCACGCTTTAGTGATTTATTCAGCCGCAGTTTTCTTATCCTCGGCAGAGGCCGCAGGTTTGTCGTCTTCAGCTTTCTTATCTTCGGTCGAAACCGTGGTTTTCTTATCCTCGGCAGATGCCGCAGGTTTGTCGTCTTCAGCCGTGGCTTTCTTATCCTCGGTCAAAGCCGTGGCTTTCTTATCCTCGGTCGAAACCGTGGCTTTCTTATCCTCCGTCAAAGCCGCTTTTTTCGGCACTGTGACGGCATTTTCCTCTGGATATACCGCGATGCACTCGATCTCGACGAGTGCTCGCTTGGGCAGACGACTGACTTCGACACAGGAACGCGCAGGGGCATTTTCGGTAAAAACATCGCCGTAAATCTTGTTGACCGTCGCAAAGTCGTCCAAATCCTTGACGAAAACCGTGGTCTTAACGACGTGTTCATACGTCAGCCCAAGCGAAGCGAGTATGGCACCGATGTTGTCGAGGGATTGCTGTGTCTGTGCAGAAATGCCTTCTTTGAGTTCGCCTGTCGAAGGCACGATCCCGAGCTGTCCTGAAATAAAGACGAGATTGTTAAATCGTACAGCCTGAGAATACGGACCAATGGCGGCAGGTGCCTGTTCTGTCGTGACGATAATTTTTTCCATGATGATTCCTCTCCGTGAGTGAAAGGGACTATGCGTGATGAATTCTATTCAGGGCACGCGCTAATTCCGGCTGTTTTCCCGTTTTCTTGAATTCGAGGTAATCCTTGATGACAGTCGCATGATCGAACGCGAGTTCGGGAAGATTGTCCAGATCAAAGTATCTGGCCTCGGCTGCGTCATCGCTTCCAGCCGGTTCTCCGTCGGCATGGGCAGTAAATGCAATGGCGATGTTGTGTTGTCTCGGATCGCGTTTCGGATCTGAATAGACGTAAAACAGCGAGTCCAGCTGGACATCCATGCCGGTTTCTTCTTTCGCCTCTCGGATAGCAGCATTTTCAACGGATTCGCCTTCTTCGACATATCCCCCGGGAAGCGCCCAACCATAGGGTGGATTCTTTCTTTTGATGAGGACGATCTGGTTATTGCGGAGAATGAGAATGTCGGCTGTCGGAATGGGGTTTCTGTATTCCATGATGATTTCCTCGAAATATGTAACAGTTCAGCCCGCAACGCGGGCAGTTGAGGTCTGAATAGTTACCGAAATAATGGCCATAAAATGAGAATACTCTCCCCCTCTCCTTTGGAGAGGGGCAGGGGGGAGGCCAGAAAATCACGCGAGACGTAGTTAGGAATTCTCGATGGCCATCATTTTGTCGACTCGTCTTTGATGTCTTCCCCCTTCAAAATCGGTGTTGAGGAAGGTCTTGAGCGCATCGCGTGCAACAGCTGGCCCTATGATATTGGCACCGAAACAAATGACGTTTGCATTGTTATGACGGCGCGTCATTTCGGCTTCATAGGCGAGGTGCACGAGAGCAGCACGCACGCCGTGAACCTTGTTTGCAGTCATGGAAACGCCGATGCCGGTGCTGCACACGATGACGCCGGCAACGGCACGATTCTCTGCCACCGCACGTGCAACGGCAGCCGCAAAATCCGGATAATCACATGATGCCGTGTCGTGTGTACCCATATCCTCGACTTCATAGCCGAGTTCAATGAGCATTTTTTTGAGGTCTTCTTTCATATTAAAACCGGCATGATCACTGCCGATTGCTAGTTTTGAACCCGTGGAAATCATTCGTATCTTCCTTATTCTGTGAAATAAAATCAGCCTTCGGCGTAATTTTCGTCAAGTATAATGTCGGCAGGCAGTTTCTCGAGCATATCTTTGTAATCATCGACAAAATCGACACCGCACGAAGTGTGGACGCGGAAATCGAAGGATTCGCCAACGATGTAATAATCGGTGTTGGTCCGCGTGTCTTCATTATGCCCGGTCAGATAGGTTACTTTATAGACGGGTTCAGAAACGCGTTTAACGGCGTCCGTTTTCTCAATGTTCATGTCACGGGGATCAAGATCCGCATGGATTTCGCGGATGGCGGCTTCAATCCCCGATTCGCCTTCATTGGCTTTGTTAAGGCGGTCGATCTGAATAAATACCATGCCGTCGTACATCATTTGGTTGGAATAGGGGCCATAAACCGTTCCGGTCACGCCGACGAATTCCATTTTGTCAGATGGAATGTCAGCAAGCGTAATGTTCAGCCCCTTGGGGGAAGTAGAACTGGTCAATTCTTCGTCCTTTTGTTCAGCCCCGGCGGGAACAGGCTCATCCCCCTGGAGTGAGTCGGCAACCACTTCATTATGGATATTGGCATCCGTGGCATTGTTTTCTGCTTTTTTATTGCATGCGGTCATTGCGAATATGAATGCCACGGATATCATGGCGAATAAGAGTTTTTTCATCAACACATCCCCTTGGTTTTAGCCTGTTTTAGAGCCTGCGCAATTTGATCCGGGCAGGATGTCATCTTGGATCGGCACCGAATGCCCTCTAATTTCGCGATCACGTCATCGACTTTCATGCCCTTAATCAGGGCAGCAATGCCCTGAAGATTGCCGTGGCAGCCGCCGATGACTTCAAAAGATTTGAGGATACCGTCCTCAATTTCAAACTTCATATATTTCGAGCATACGCCCGTTGGTTCATATTCAAAAATCATATCGTTCCTTTATATTATTTAATCTTTCTGCCTTCACTGTAAACGGCTTTGATATCGTCGGCATTGGAACGATAGAAGGATCGTTCAAATCGATCGCGAACGGAAAGCCGTTCCGTGTCGACGTATTTGTGATCATCGATGACGACGGCGTGAAGCGCATCGCCCGTGGCAAATCCGTCTCCGCCGCCAAAATAATGCGCACCCGAAGTCGTCCCGAGGTAATAACCTTCAGCCACGGTGAGGAAATCCACCGTCCAGTTCGAACCGATGCGTTTCACCTTGGACGAACGGATGGCTTCCGCGATCACGCCCATCATCGGGAGAACCGCGCCCCCCGCGATATCACTGCCCAGCGTGATCCAAATCCCTTCGTTGAGCATCTGTCGGATCGGTGCCACGCCGCTGATGAGATTGATATTCGAATCGGGGCAATGCGCCACGACGACGTTATTTTCTTTAATGGCGCGGCGTTCTCGCTCGTCCGAGTGGACGCAATGTGCCATGACCGTGTGTGATTTCCAGAGCCCGTATTTATCGTAGCTTTCCCAATACTGATCGCAGTCGGGATGCAGGCCGTTGACGACCCAGTCGATCTCGGACGTGTTCTCGGACAAATGCGACTGCACGCGCAGATTGCGTTCCTTGGCGAGTTTTCCGAGCGCTTCCATGAGTTCATTCGTACACGAGGGCGTGAATCGCGGCGTCAGAATCGGCTGGATATGGGCTTTGGGATCGCATCCGTCCAGCCATGCAATCGTGTCGCGAATCGATTCGTCCGTTTTCTCCTCGAGGTTCGGATCCCCGTTGCGATCCATGTTGACCTTGCCGACATAGCCGCAAATTCCGGCTTTCTCGAACTCTTCCATCAATATGCGCGTCGATTCGAGATGAAGCGAAGAGAATGCACAAACCCGCGTCGTGCCGTTTGCGACGAGTTCCGCGGCAAGCCGGCGATAAACATCGCGTGCATAATCCGTATCGGCAAATCGCGCTTCCGTCTTGAATGTATAGTTGCTAAGCCATTCGAGCAACGGAAGATCCATGCCCATGCCAAGCATCGGGTACTGCGGCGCATGCAGGTGCATATCGCAAAATGACTGCATGATAAGACAGTCTTCGTAACTAACGATTTCGTCTTTTGCCCAGTCCTGTGGTAAACTGGCTGAAATACCGGCTATTTTACCGTCTTCAAGGCGCATATAGCCATTTTCGATAATGACGAGCTCTCCAAGTTTGGGTGCATGAACGATGTGTCCGTGAAGTACCTGATTCAAAGCCGTGTTCTCCTCGATGAAATGATATAAATACTGGCAACAGACGCCACTTTGGGATGTTTTATGCGTTTTTCTACGATATTCCAAAACAAAAATTACATTCTTTCAGCTTTGTTCCTGGGATTCTTAATGGCGTGTATGCCTGCATTTGCGCAGGATGTTCCCGAGGTGGAATCCGCTTCCAGTATCCGCCTTTTGAACGAAGACCTTTCCAAAGGTTCGCGTTCTAGCGAGAAGTGGAAATGGACGGCAGATGCGGGGTTAAAGGCAACGTCTTTTCGCAATGCCAGCGACGCGTTTTGGGTCGCAAAGGATAAAACAGCTTATGACGGCTCGCTTCGGTTTCGTCTGAAAGTCGGCAAGCGGCCCGATTCATCGGTGTTTTTTCGAGCGTCTTTTCCGAATGATCCGACAAAAGTCACGGGGTACAGCGTTTCATTTGACCGCAATTATGTCGAGATTAACCGCTGGGATGACGGCTATCCGCAAACTATCGGCAGTCGGCATAAAGTCTCAAAACTTCCCGAGTTTTACGAGGTTTTCATCTCAATGAAGGGGACGATCCTGAAAATCGATATCCAGGATGGCAAAACTCATAAGTCGATAAAGACGTTTTCGCTCGATGATGCACGTTATCACGGTACGGAGACGGGGTATCGCATCCATCGAAAGCAGGACAAGACATCGGCGCTTCTCGGTTACGATTTCAAGGCTTCATCGACGCAGAGCGAACCGATACCGTCGCACCCCGATGCCTATCTCGGCCATCAGATTTCTGCCTGGCTTTTCGTGCCGTCCGATAAGGTGGATTCGACTCCGGGCCTCAATTCCTGCAAGAAAGTTCTCAATGCCGGTATTAAGAATTATCAGGTCTATAAGTGCAGCCATGCCGTCATGCTTTCGCTCGTCGACGCCAATCGCCGCTTTCCCGAAGGCTACTATTGGTCGGAATCGCGACAGGCCTTTGAAGATAGCGAGTATCGCAAGGCCGCGCTCGATTTGAACTGCAAAGTGCCGATGCATTGCGATGCGTCCAAACCGCTCGATCCCAATCGAAGTGCAAAAGATGCGGACATGGTGGCGGCTTTTTTGGACGAATACGAAAATGTCTGCCGAAACAAAATCCGCCACGTCCGCATGGAAACCATTGGACGTTCCTATCTCGGGCACCCCATCCGTGCGCTCGTTCTCTCGAACGCGGAAGATCCCGAATTCGTGCCCAAAGTCTTGTTCAACGGTGCGCATCACGGCATGGAACTGCTCGCGACGGACATGACGTTCGACATCCTGGAACAGCTTTGCGAGGCCGAGGACAGGAAGAATTATGACGACATCCTCAAAAATGTGGAAGTCTGGCTGATTCCACTGGTCAATTACGACGGGAATGATTTGTTTTTCCACGTCTCGAATCATTATGGCCGCAAAAATGGCCGGTTTGTTTTTTCGACGCTTCGCAAAAACAATCCATTTCCGCAGAAAACGGGCTCCAAATCATCGCATTCGGCTTATTACTTATATCATCCGAACAATGTTTCACGGGCGACTGGCGTCGACATCAACCGGAATTATCCCCTGCAATGGGGGGCAACTGGCGAAAAAGCCTCGTCGAGCAACCCGCGTCATTACTGGTATCGCGGCACGGCGCCCGGCAGCGAGCCCGAAATCCAGTCGATGATGAACCTGTTCCATGCCGAACAGTTCGTGTCCTCGATAAGTTTTCACACCGTCTCGACGCGCATCTTGTCGCCTTATTCGATCGATGCCCTGCAAAATCCACCGCATGAAGTGGACAATGCGTGGCAGCTGGCGCTCAAGATGGCGGCGGCCGCAGGCGTCCAGTCGAGCGGCAAGCCCTACGAAGTCGTCAAAAATCTCTATTCCGTGGATGGCACGGATCAGGACTGGTTCCGCATGATCTCGGGCACTTATGCCTATCTCATCGAGGGTTCGCTACACAATCCTACTGGCGCAAAACGCCGCGATGCCCTCCTCAGAACGCGTCCGACCTGGGAAGTGTTTCTCGCGGCATCCCAGCAGGCTGTCCGCGTTTCGGTGCGCGATCGCGAAGGCAATCCGCTCATGGCCGAAGTCCGTTACAGCGACGAGCCCCGGCTGAACAACGAAAAATGGCTCACGCGTTACGACGGCACGCATACGATGCTATGTTTCCACGATCAGGATATTACCGCGACAATCGCCGACGGTACATCCCAGACAAAGTCGGTGCAGTGTAAACAGAACGGGCTCGCCCACGTCGAATTCGTGTTCGACCACCCGGCCAACGACGATCCGTTCCAGTTCATGGACGAAAAATACCGTTCCCTGATGGGCGTCGATGCGACGTGCGACATGATAAACGGCACCGCACCTCATCTTCCTGCAAACCGTTATTGCTATATCGATGGCAAGTGCATCCCGGCCGGCCAAAAATCCGACAAACGCCGTTGTGATCCAATCGAAAACAACCGTGGCTGGACGAAATAATGATGGGGCGCCGGCTATGCGGCGTTGCCGCATACGCCGGGCGCGGTGCGCTATGCCTAACGGCATACGCGCACCCGTTCCCGTTTCCGTGGGTTACGCGCTACGCGCTAGACCCACGGCTAATATCTTCTTTGTTTAAGAAGCATCCTCCGCGGCTGCACTGTTGCGATCAAATTCGTGTTTGGGGACAGTGCCCTTGATGTTGAGTTTGTCGGCGATCAGCATCAGTCCCGGTTGGATGACGAACGTCATCACGAAGCAGGAGCTAATGCCGATAATGGCGAGCAATCCCATGGAATTCAGGCCGCCATGCTGGCTCATGATCATGCCGCCAAAGCCGATAAGTGTCGTCGAGGAACTCATAAAGACGGGGCCGGCAACAGCTCGCGTGGCTTCGAATACGGATCCTTTGCCAAGCATTTGGTAACGCTGTAACAAATAGATCGAGCCGTCGATACCAATGCCAAGCGTGACCGGAAGCATGACGATATTGAATAGGCCGAGTTTGGCGTCCATAAACATCATGACGTTGAGCGTCAGCACGAGGCCGGCCAGCACGGGAATCGTGATGATCAATGCGGAAACCGGATTTCTTTGCTGAATGATCGCGATGAGCAGGATGACGATGAGCGCGACGAGCGCGATGTGCATGCCGTCGGTCTGGACGAGTTCGATCATGTCCGCATAAACAAAGGCTCCGGTTGCAGCCACAACGGGTTTGTCGTCGATTCGGATGCTTCGCGTTTCTCTTGCGAGCGCAGCGGCCTGATACCCTTGATAAGTCGCAGTGACCTGATAGAGCAGGGCGATATTGCCAAAAGCGTAATCGACACCGGATTCCGGGCGCGGCGGGAGCGGATGTTCGCCACCTTCGCGGAATTTGAGCTTGCACCATTCGGGCAAATCATCGACGGCCAGAGGTTGGTCGACGAGGTATTTCCTGAATTCGACGATCTTTTGCTTTTCTTCTTCCGGTAGGAATCGGATCTGTCGATCGGCAGTTCGTTCCCGAATTTTTGCGATGGTCGCGAGTTTTTCTTCCTGTTGTGTCGGTGTACCCGGCAGGAAACTGAAGATGGAGGCAAAATCGCTGAACGTCGTGAACTGCTGGCTGTCTCTTCTCGTCGGGATTGCGGGCCACAGCCATTCCGGCAGATAACCTCGCATGTCGTTGACAACCGGGAGCGCATTTGCGACGGTATTTTCGTGCAGAACTTCGGAAAATGTGTCTGCAAGCCAATCTGCCGTGTTTGGCATCTGCATGGTCAACTGTCTGTACTGCCGAAGGGCCTGGGATTTTTCTTTGCCGTAGGACGGCATGAGGGGAAGAATTTCGTAAAAATCCTTGTCATTCGGGACGGTTCTGGCGATGGCAAGCATCATGGGAAGAGAACGGTATTTACCCGCCCACGGCAAAATCTCCGGGAACGCTTCGCCGAGGAAAAACATGAAGTTCGGCTGATAGTCGTTGAGAATTTTGCGCATCTGCTGAGCGTTGTCGTATTCCCGGTCGCGGTTGAGCAGGAGTTCAAGCGTTTTGACCTGTTCGTAATCATCGAGCAGAACGACTGTGGGCGATGTCGGCCTGTCCCCCTGGACGTATTGTTTGATTTCGATATTGTTCGACGGTTTGTCCGGCTTTTTGAGCTTGAGATTGTAGTAGTTGTTTTCAAACTGGACGTTGGGAACGCAGAACGCGCCATAAACTGATGCACCGAACGCAAGTATGCTCACGATAGAGACGGGAAGCGCCAGTTTTCTGATTTTTTCGCCAGTCAAGGGTGCCAGCTTTCTGGCAGGCGGGATTTTGGACGGCTTAATTCGTTCGAACAATACCGTAAAGGCCGGCATGACGGTCGTCATGGTCATAAAGGCGAGTATGACGCCAATGCCCGCGACAAAACCGAATTGGCTGAATCCCGGGAAATTGCCGAGCATGAGCGTGAAGAAAGCGGCAGCCGTCGTCAGGGCACCGAAGAAGAGCGGTGAACCCGTTTCGACGACGGCAACTTTAATGGCTTCTTCTGTGGAAAGGCCATGCCGCCTTTCGAGGTAAAATCGGGCGTAAAGATGAATGCCGAAGTCGATGCCGAGACCGATCAAAATGGCGAAGATAAACGCCGTGATGAGATTGAGGTACCCAACCGTGAGGAATGTAATGCCGAGTGCCCATGTCGTGCTCAGAACGAGCGGCCCGAAGATTCGACACGCGGCGCGGATGGATCTGAAAAATATCGCGATGAGCGCGAGAATGCTCAGAATCGTAATCGAGATGGAACGCACGATGTCGGTGACGATGGCGTTTTTCTCCGATTTCATGTCGCTCAGGCCGCCGCCGTATTGGACTTCGATGCGCGAATCGTATTTGCCCTTGTCGATTTTTGAGATGAGTTCGTCGATGTGATCGACTTCTTCCTGAACAGATTTAAGCCCTGTCGTTGCCTGTTTAAACCGGACGTCGATGGCGGTCATCCAGCCGTCATTGGTGGGATAAATCGGAAATTCGCGGATATTGGCCAGTTCGGTTTGTTCGTAACGATCGCGCAGCTGTGATTTGAACTTGTCGACGATGTTTTCATCTTCTTCGATGGCGTTTTCGCCCGCTTTCTTTAGGCCTGGCTTGAGATGGTCGCATTCGGAGGGATCGCTTGCATCGAACATACAGATTTTGTACTCGCCAGTCTGTTCCCGCAATTCCGTCAGAGTTTGGTCTATTTGTTCGTAGGCTTTTTCGAGTTCTTCGTTCGAGGCATAGAGAAGGAGATTGTTTTCGAAAAACGTCTTGTCGTTGCGGAACCCGATATTGCCGATGGAATCGATCGAACGCAGCACGTCGACGAACTGAATGGAGTAGAGCATGAGCGGGTTGTCGCACCAGTTTTCGCCGACTGGGGGATCGTCTCGCAGGAGGTGTTCGCCTTCACCCAAAGACGCGACGCAATCCCGATATTCCTGGGATTGTTTGGCCGATTCCGAGAGCGGCTGCATTTCGGGGACGTGCAGATAAATGCTCAGCGTCGTAATGCTGCCCATGCGCTCGGAGATAGCCTGCATGTCTTCGACGACTTGCGCATCCTGAGGCATGAGTTCTTTGATATCACTGCGGATTTCGAATTTGAGCGCAATCGTGAGGACTGACAGAATGGTCAGGACAAACGCCGCAATGACGTATGCTTTGGGGTGTTTGAGAACAGAATCTACGATGTGCGAGAAAATGTTTTTGGCGTTCAGTTTCATTGGACCTCACCCGCCGCTACGCGGCACCCTCTCCCAATAGGCGAGGGAAATGGGTTCGCAACGCTCACCCGTTACACCACATAAATAATTGTGCATTTTTAAGCCAGTCACATTCATGGATTGGACTAAACTCTATAATTAAGAATCACCATTTTGTGCAGAACGATCAACTCTTGCCTCCTGCCTACTGCCTGGGTTTAGACAGGATTACATACCGAAAAAATGCCATTAGGGGCTGAATAGTTACTTTCATTGCGATGTCTGCTCTGTTTCGGGCGTGTGTGTACTGAGTTTTGAGATTTCGACCTGGAGGATGCAGCGTTCGGAAGCTTCGCGGATGATGATGTGCAGGCCGGCGACATCGACTTCTTCGCCGACAATGCCGACGTGTCCGAGCATATAGGTGACGAGGCCGCCGATGGATTCATAGTCTGGATTCTCTTCGAGTTCCACGTCGAAATGCTCGGAAATTTCGGAGATATTTGTCTTTGCATCGACGAGGACGACTTGATTTTCGTTGTCGATGGGAACGATGGGATTTTCTTCGGAATCGTATTCGTCCTGGATTTCGCCGAAAAATTCCTCGACGATATCTTCGAGCGTGACAATCCCCGCCGTGCCTCCAAATTCGTCGACGACGATGGCCATGTGGATATGTTCTCGCTTGAAGTCCTCGAAAATCTTGTCGATGTGGTTTGTTTCGGGGACGAAGAAGGCGTCGCGGACGAGCGAGGACAGGGGGATGGCATTTCGCTTTTTGTCGTCGTTTCTGTTCTCAAAAAAGGCCTGCACGAGGTCTTTGAAATAGAGGATTCCGACGATGGTGTCGATGTTGCCGTCGTAGACGGGCAGACGGCTGTATCCTTCCTTGCTGTAGAGTTCGAATGCCTCATCGATGGTCATGTCGATGGCGCATGCCGTGAGATCTGTACGTGGAATCATGACTTCGCGCACCGTGGTTTCGCTGTAATCGATGGCGGAACGCATGATTCTGCTTTTGACATCTTCAATACCGCCCTGGCGTGAAGATTCATCGAGCATGACTTCGATTTCTTCTTCAATGCGCTCGGCATCGGCGAATTTTTCATCCGGCTTTTTGGAAAACGGTTTGAGTATGAGGCACAGGAACCACGTGAGCGGCCTGAGGCAGATATAAAAAGGCTTGAGGAGCGTGATAAGTCTTGGGGCAGCCTGTCTTTCATCGCCATTGGATTTGCGCACGCTGACGACAGTATGGAAGAGAAAGTAAACAGCGGCAAGGATGAGCCAAATCAGCCAGGTATCGAGAGCAATGACGGGGCTTGAAAGGGTTATGTATCCGGCGCAGAACATGCCGACGACACTGAGGACTTCGAGCGAGTAGATGGTCATCCAGTATTCGTTCGGGTGCTCGACGAACGGGGCGAGTTTCTTCTGGCCTTCGTCGACGAGATAGCGAGCTCTGGCGAGCCCGAGTGTACTCATGACATGGGATGCCGTCGTGCTGAAAACGAGGAAGGGAATCGTAAGAATAAAGATCGACATGGGTTTTATGCAGTCGATCCAGTCTTGTGATAGCGGGAGATTTTCCAAGAGCGAGCTCCGTGTGCGAAACTTATGGCGTATTGAGCGCGTGAGGCGATTGAGATGGAGATTGTGTATAGAACATTAAGGGGCAGGGGAAGGACGCGCGAAATAGCCATAAGCCGCGTGCCGTATGAAATAGGCACGCGAGGCGAGGCGTATCGCCGACAGGCGATAGCCGAGCGCCAGTAAAATAAGGGGGTTATCGTCAGGCTTCCGGCTCGATGAACATGGCGTCGCCGTAGCTGTAGAACATATAGCCCATTTCGATGGCTTCTTTGTAGGCATTCATGATGTTTTCGTAACCGGCGAAGGCGGCCACGAGCACGATGAGCGTGGAGCCGGGGAGGTGGAAGTTTGTGACCATGGCGTCGACGAGGCCGAATTTTCGTCCTGGTTTGAGGAAGATATTGGTGTCGTAATCGCCTTCGACGACGCGTCCGAAACGGTCGAACTGATCTTCGAGGCTTCGCACAACGGTTGTGCCGACCGCGATGATTCGGCCACCGGCGTTTCGCGTGCTTTCGATGGCGTCGGCAAGGCGTTTGGAGACGCGGTAATGCTCGGTATGCATGACGTGATCGCTGAGATTTTCGGTCTGTACGGGGCGGAATGTTCCGGTGCCGACATCGAGTGTGAGGCGTTCGAAGCGCGTTCCCTTTGCGCGGATTTTGTCGATGAGTTCATCGGTGAAATGCAGGCCGGCTGTGGGCGCGGCGACGGCACTGCCGGCGTTTGCGTAGACGGTCTGATAGAGTTCGGTATCGGATTGTTCGTAGGTGGCTTCGCCTTGTTTTTTGCGCTGTTTGACGATGTAAGGCGGGAGCGGGAGCTGTCCGATGCGATCGAGGATTTCGACGACGGGCTCGTTTCCGAGGAATTCGACGTGGCATAACGAGTCGCGGTCGTCACCGTCTTTGGAGAGGATGACGCGGACGGTATCGTCATTGACGGCCGTGAGGATTTCGCCTTCAGCGAGGTGGCTGGCTTTGAACAGGCAGGTGAAGACGCGGCGCGGGGCCGTGATGTCGTCTGTCATGAGGATTTCGACGATTCCGCCGGTGGCACGGCGCACGAAAAAGCGGGCCTTCTGAACCGTGACATCGTTGACGACGATGCAGTCATTTGGGCGGATGATGTCGAGAATGTCGCGAAAAATCAGGTGTTCGCGGTGGTTTCCCTTGACGTGAAGGAGGCGGCATTGATCGCGTGGTTCGCGAGGATGGGTTGCAATTTGGGCATCGGGGAGGACGAATTCGTATGTCGATTTGAGATTGAGGTCGGGCATTGGAGTCTGGATGGATATGGGGAATAAAAAAAGCCTGCCGAGGCAGGCTTTTTAGGATTCAAGACGGCTTATTTCTTCTTTTTGAGGCCGGCAAGGACATCGCCGAGGGAACCGAAACGCGCCTCGTCTTTGTAGGAAGAGGAATCGTCGCGGTCGCGTTTATTGCGAGGAGCGCGTTCACGCGGGGCGTCGTTGTCTTTGTTGATTTCTTCGCGTTTAACGCGGGGTTTGCGGGCCGGAGCGGCCTGTGATTCATCGCGTGTGGAGAGCGTGAGGCGTTTCTTGGCGGTATCGACAGCGATGACTTTGGCTGTGATTTCGGTACCGGGGGCGGCTTCTGTCCAGCCACGTGTGGCTTCGCTGAGTTCGCTCATGGGAAGGAGAGCTGTGAGACGCGGAGCGAGTTTGACAAAAATGCCGAAATTGGTGACGGAATCGATTTTGCCGGTGACTTCTTTGCCGATGGGATAGTTTTCTTCGGCATTGGCCCACGGGTCGACCTGCTGGCCTTTGTAGGAGAGGGAGACGCGGTGTTTTTCAGCGTTAATGCCGAGGACGGTGACTTCGATTTTATCGCCGACTTTGACGACGTCATCGGGGTTCGTGATGTGGCGATCCCAGGTGAGTTCGGAAATATGGACGAGGCCTTCGACACCGCCGAGGTCGACGAAGGAACCGATTTTGTCGACGTTGCGGACGACCGTACCGGTGATTTTGGAGCCGGGCAGGATGGATTCGCAGAGCGTATCGAAGGGATCGGCTTCGAGTTTTTTCATGGAGAGGGAGAGTTTTGATTTTCCGTCTTTATCGGCAATGGCGAGCACGTAGACTTTGACATCCTGGCCCACGGAGAGGACTTCTTTGGGATGGCCGACGTGTTTGTGGGAAATTTCGGAGACGTGGACGAGGCCTTCGACACCGCCGACATCGACGAAAGCGCCATATTGCTGGAGGGAAACGACTTTGCCGTCGAGGACGTTGCCGACTTCGATTTTAGCCATGGCTTCTTCGCGTTTCAGACGAAGTTCGTCATCGAGAAGGGCGGTTCTGGAGAGGACGATATCGTGTCCGCGTTTGGCATACTTGATAATTTTGAAATCGAAGGACTGGCCGATGAGGGCATTGGGGTCTTCGACTTTGCCTTTCTGGATCTGCGAAAGCGGGCAGAAAGCTCTCTGACCCATGACTTCGAGTTCAAAACCACCTTTGTTTGTGGCTTTGACGAGGGCTTTGACGGCGCAGCCGGACTGATAGGCTTCTTCGAGTGCGAAGTTGCCGGCTTTGAGGGTTCTGGAGAGCTTGGCGGCACCATTTTCGAAGCCGACGATTTTGGCTTTGATCGTATCGCCGACGGCATGGGTGAGCTTGTTGTCTTCTGGATTGAGGAGCTCTGAAACGGCGATGGACGCCTCGGCTTTTGCACCAATATTCACGTAAGCGTATTCCGCGCTAATCTGCACGATAATACCTTCGACAATCATGCCCTGTGTGAAGGTCTTTTGTTCGGTATGATTGCTTTCAGCGAGCAGTTGAGAGAAATCTTCTTCAGCTGCTTCGGGTGCGGAAGTAACCTGGGTTTCAACAGCGGATTCCGTGGCGGAATTCTGATTTTCATCGGCCATCATAAATTTCCAAAAAGCTCCATAAAAATGCCTGCCGCGGCAGGACTTAACCTTTGCCTGAAAGATTCAGGTCTTTTGAAGATAACGGGACCATCCCGTCGAACTAAGTATGCAACGCAGCGATGATTTCGCTGAGTTCCCATTTTTGGGCATCGTTAAGGCGATTTCTAAGGGCGAGCTGGGCTTTTGCGAATTCGTCGAGTTTTGTTTCGAGCGTGGGGATGGCGTTTTTGCGCCATTTTTCGCGTTCATTCGGATCCATGGCGAGCACGTCCTGGTTGAATTTGTTGAGGACGGCGCGGGCTGTTTTTCCCGAGGATGCAATGTATTTTCGAAGGGCTTCGACGTTCTGCATGGGATCGTCGTACGGTGCCTGCATGATTGTGGTCAGGTCTGACAACAATTTGAGGTAGTCTTTTTCAATCGTTGGCTGAACTGTCACAGCCTCAGGTTCAGGCTTTGAACAGCTCATCATTGTGCCCGCCACCGCAAGCATCACTACCAATGTCACTTTGAAAAATCGCACGATGAAACCTCGCCTGCTATTTTCCATAGAAAAAGCGCGAATATTCTGAACCTGTGTAAAGGTTTTGTCAAACTAAAAGGCAGATGTCGTGTTTTTTAGGCAAGAGGGGACAGACCTCACCCCGCCCGCATTGCGGGCACCCCTCTCCCATTGGGCGAGG
>JAZODZ010000213.1:0-2638 GCA_045597285.1 Myxococcota bacterium | reverse complement strand
ACGAGTTCCCAGAAGAACCAATCGGCATTGGGCACCAAATTGCAGACAGTGATACTGACGAAAATTTTGATGAAGCGGTAGAAAGGGGCGATGTGGAGCCGCTAAGTAGGGATAGCAAATGAGATCCTGATGCACTTTCGGGCAACCCGGAAGCTGCAGGGGGAGATATCCCTGTCCGATTCGTTGGACAGCGATCAGGAGGGCAATGCCCTGTCTTTGATGGATGTGATCAGCGTAGATGATACCATGCTGGAAGATCTGGATACCCGGGACGCCTGCGCCAAAGTGCGTCGGTGCGTGAACAGTTGTCTGACACCGCGGGAGCAGGCCATTATCACCATGCGATACGGGCTGGATGACAAACCGCCCCGCACCCAGCGGGAAATAGCGGACAAATGCGGCATCTCCCGCTCTTATGTGTCGAGAATCGAGAAGAAGGCTTTGAAGAAGCTGGAGGAGGCGATGAATCTTCCGGGCAGCAACGATCGATAAGTAATGACCGTAGGAACACATCGTCCTCCGGGCGGCATTGGCTAAACAGTTTGATCCGAACTTTTCACTATCCGGGGAAAAGTTCGGATTTATTCGGCTTGGCACGCCCGAAGGGACTCGAATTCCTGTGTCAGATTTAGGGCTGTTTTGCGTGGGTTTATTTTTTGCTGTAATCACTGGGCTTGTGAGAGAAGTATCGTGGGAGTGGGCGTCGATAAAGCCGGGGCAGACGATCTTGCCTGCTGCATTGATAATTCGGGCGGCAGGCTCATCCCCCTGGGCTATCACGATTTTGCCGTCCTTTATGCCCACACTTCCTGTATGGCCGGGAGCACCGCTGCCGTCAATAATCGTACCGTTGACAATTAAAATATCAGGCATAAACACTTTTCTCCTTGTATTTCATACACTGGGATTGGCGTTAATTATAATTGGCACGAACGGATATAAATGTCAACTCGTTTATTTCAAACAAACACCATCCTGCCACGTCTTTCCCTTCGTTCCAAAAGCCAAAGCCCCCGGCAAGCCGGGGGCTTTGATGCCAATGGCATTCACAACAAATGAATAAAATGGTCAGTTATACACGCACGTACTTATCGCGGCCAGAGACTTACTTTTTAATAAACCGTATAAAACTGTGGAGTGCAGGTGTTTTTTTAAGACTTTTCCTATAGGCGAAGCCGAGAGGACGCTTTAGGCGAGGCTCCAGACGAAGAAGGGAAGTGCCCGTTGCATTTCCCTTCAGCGCCAGCGAGGGCAGAACGGTAATACCGATCCCCTCGCGTACCATGTTGATGCAGGAGAGGTCGTCTTCCGAACAGAAATAGGTGAGTTCCTTAAAACGCGACACATCAAAATAGTCCCGCAGGGGCTTGTCGTCGGTGAAAATTTGGGGGTATTCATACAGCTCCTCCCGGGTGATCACATCCCGGTCGCCCAGCATATTGGGGGGCGTTACCGCCAGATACTCATCTTCCATAATTAGATGCCACTCGTGCGAGCCAAAGGCCGGGGCATCAGCAAAGATGATATCCGCCTTATCCTCATCCAGCCAGCCGATCAGGTTATCCGTCACGGTGACGGAAAGACGGATGTCCGGATGAGCTGTTTTGAATCGCTTCAAAATGCTGGAGAGATAATTGCGGGATATGCTGGAATAGGTGGCGATTCGCAGCTCCAAATTTCGACTGCCGGTCAGTTCGGCAACGGTTCGCATCAGTTCCGTCTCACTGTCCAGCATAGCAGCAAATTTAGAGAGAAGAAGCTGTCCTTCTTTTGTCAGCTCCACCCCGTTGGGGCGGCGGTGAAACAGCTTGACGCCAAGCTCTTTTTCAAATGCGGCTGTCATGTGGGAAAAGGCAGAGGGGGTGTAGGAAAACTCCTCTGCTGCACGGGACAAGCTTTTATATTGTGCGGCTGCCAGAATAGCCTTGATCTTGAATGTTTCCATGGCATTTTCCAATCTTTCTGTATGAAGGTGTTGTGAAAGTTTCTCACAACGGCAGTATGATGCTTCGCATCAAAAAAGTCAATAATTATGCTAAGATACGGACAGATTTCCATGTACTGTGTGGCATTTTGACTGTTTGACTCACGGTTGTTGGCGCGCTAACGGAGTGGGACGGTTTGGAGCCGAATCTGCCACAGAATGCTTTTATGATTTGTCCAGATTTTTTTCGATCATTTCCACAAGTTCCGTTTTCATGCCCAGCAGGCGGCAGATGTTCAGCGCATCACGAGGGCAGTCCAGTTCCCCGGTTACCTGATAGAGACCGTAGTCCATGTGCCTGCCGATCAACTCCACGCCCGCATCGCCGGGTGTGGCGGCAAGCTCCTTTCGCAGTTTTTCCACATCCATTTCCTTTAGACCAATGACTTGATAATGGGCGCTTCCCCACCGCGCGACATCGTCGTAATGAGTGGCCAGGACAGTGACTGCATTCTGACGGTTGAGGTATGCCGCGACAGACTGGACAATAGCGGCACCTTCGTCGGGGTTGGTTCCCCGGGCAAATTCATCCAGCAGGATCAGGAGAAAGCCATCCTTCAGCCGGTCGACCACTTGGTTGAAGCACACGATCTCACCGCCGAAGCTGGACAGGCCGCAGTCGATGGATTCCCGGTCTTCTGAAATAATGTGTAT
>JAZODZ010000212.1:0-5363 GCA_045597285.1 Myxococcota bacterium | reverse complement strand
AACTGTTCAGCTGAACAGTTACTTTTTTCACGGATAAATCTAACGGATTTCCGAAATTCCCGAACCGACCATCAAGCCCGGACTGTCATTGCTCTGAACCACCTTCTGTGCAGGATTCAAAATCGCCTCCCGTTTTTCTATTTTTTCCTTAATGTCAACATCTCGTTCCGCAGCACGCACTCGCTCCATGGGATCAGCGTATTTCCACTCGTAATTCTCCTTGCTCGGACTCCAAAACACCGTGATCTCGATCACGCTGCTCGCACTTGGCTTAATAATATTGGGATCGAGTTGGGGAATGATTGAATCATCCTCATACTGTTCGAGCAACTTCCCCTCGACCACAAACCGGTTGTCGCCTTTCGTCAATTTCTGGTACGGAAAATATTTTGTGAGAAAAGCCAGAACATCTGACGCTTTCATATCCGGGACATAAAAACGCGTATCGGCCTCCCCGACGGAAATCTCCACAGCACCAATGGGAATCACTGTATTATAGTATCGCTTGGCATCGACTTTATAAACCTTGTCTGGTCCCAGCATGGAATTTCTCTTAACCACAGCCTTTTCGACCGGCGTTTCAGCCGCTCCAGGCTGACTGATTTTTATGTCTTTCACAGGCTGATCCTCGATCGTCGGCTCACGATGACAGCCGCAGAACGCAACCAATAACGCGGTAATAACTAAGATTGTCTGTTTCATACCCTTTCATCCCTATTCGATGCAGACCAATACATACAATAACCAAGTCTTTCCATTATTATAGAACTCCCCAGAATTGTCTATCACATTGCGATTTTTTTATCCGGGCACGGATACAAAAAAAGCGCTGCAAAAGCAGCGCTCAAAAAACAACTAAAGATAAAACAACTAAAGATTTAGTCTGCCGCAACAAGGCGAATCATACGGGCAATGGGCCCCTTATCGTTCCGACCCTCGAGATAGCAAACTGCAACGCCCTGTTTCAGCTTGTCAAACGTAATTCCGACGAGATCCGCATAGCAGAAGAAGATATCGAGATCGCCGTCGTCAGGCTTGATAAAGCCCCAACCCGAAGTGTTGAGAAGCACGATATGGCCGTAGACATAGTTTGCCGCATCGCTCGACTCGGGCTGATTCATTTCAGGTTCGGACATCGGCATATTGTCGAGCTGATCATCCTCATCATTCCAGAACCCCGACGCGTCTTCTTCTTCGACATCATTCGAACGGGCAACAAAAAGGCTCACCCGCGCACCCGGATCATATTTGCCGGACTCGATCACATCCGACATCATCACGGGATAAATCGCATCCGACATCAGCCGGCGAGAAACGTGCGTTTCGTGGCGGAGCCCGCGCTCATTCAGGAAATCAAACTCCCAGCCAAGAACCATCGCACGGGTACCCGTAGCCTGAATTTTCTGGACAAGAGGCGCATAATCGCTGTCACCGGCAACGAGAACACAGACATCATAGTGACGAAGATGCGTCATTTCGTATGCTTCGAGTGCAAGTGCAACATCGACGCTCTTTTCGTTTCCTTCCGTCATCGGCCAGAAATGCGTCGTCACATCGTTGTACATCAGTACATCTTCAAAAATCCTCTCACCACGAAGCCAACCCTTTGTTTCCACAATCGGCGTCGAATAGCGGCCACGGAAATAGTGTGCATCCACGATGCAGCAAAATTCTGCCGTCGTATGCTCGCGACGCGCCACTTCTTCACGAACGAACTCGTGAAGTCCGGAAATGCTCAGACGCATGTGATGACGATGATGGAACACATAATAGTTGCTCACGTGGTACAGATAGTTTCCATCGTAAAAAATACCAATCTTAATGACATTCTCAGGCATTGCGACAATCCAATTTCAAAAAATAAAAACGCAGTCGACCACCGACCGCATCCTAAAACCTTTCCTTAAATTTCTTCACAACTTTTGTCAATGACTCAAATACTTGAAACGTAACTATTCGTAACCCTCCAACCTCCTGCCTCCAGCCTAATTCTATCGCCCTGCCCTTCTAAATCATTGCCATTCTGGCATACATTAAGTATATGTTAAGATAGGGGGATATGTAGTTTTACGTGTGCCACCCGCACACTTCACATAAGGAGAATCATTTTGGACACTGTCGATTCCGATGTTTCTGTCAAAAAGAAACATCCCAAGGGCCTGTACCTTCTGTTCGTGACAGAAATGGCTGAACGCTTCAGCTACTACGGCATGAGGGCCCTGTTTACACTTTATTTAATCGCCGCATTTTTCACGGATTCAACCGCATCTCAGATTTACGGTTCATACACAGGTCTGGTTTATCTCACGCCGCTTCTCGGCGGCTATATTGCGGACAGATTCTGGGGCAACCGCCGTTCGATCATCGTCGGCGGCCTCGTCATGGCACTCGGTCAATTCTTCATGTTCCTCAGTGCCTGCTTTGTCCATCAGTCCATCTTCACCAAGGGCGGTGCCATCGATGCCAGTGTCGACAACACGCTGTCGATATTCCTGCTGTTTTGCGGCCTCGTCGCGCTCATCCTCGGCAACGGCTTCTTCAAGCCGAACATTTCGACGATGGTCGGCGACCTTTACGAACCGACTGACAAACGCAAGGATTCCGCGTTCACGATTTTCTACATGGGCATCAACGTCGGTGCCTTCATCGCGCCTCTCATCTGCGGCACGCTCGGCGAAGGCTCGTGGAACGATCTGTCGCCCTTCAAATGGGGCTTCCTGTGCGCATGCATCGGCATGTGCCTGTCCGTAGCCGTGTTCTGGGCACTCAAAGACAAATACCTCGTCACGCCCGAAGGTCTCGGCATCGGCCTCCCGCCTAAAGAATCCGAACTTCGAAAGAAAAAAGAGGAAGAAGAGCATGCGAATTCGGAGTCTTCCGATGCCGCCGACAAGGATTCTGAAGACAAGGATTCGGAAAATGACAAGGCCGAGGGTGAAAAATCTGATGACCAGGCCGACCGCCCAATGGCCACCGCAACCGAGGATGGCTCACCCAAACCTGCAAATTCCCCGGCACGACTCGCTCTCTGCATCATCGGCGCCATCGTGATGTTCATCCTGTTCTCGCCGTTGAGAACCATGCTTTTGGGCGGCGTTCCCGAACATTCCTTCACGAGCTACATCTCGGCTGCCGTTTTCTCGCTTGCCATCGCGCTCCCCGTCTTCATCATCACCGACAAAACCCTTTCCAAAGTCGAAAAACAACGCATCGGCGTCATTTATATCATCGCCGTGTTCGTCATTTTCTTCTGGTCGGCATTTGAACAGGCGGGGTCATCGCTCACGATATTCGCCGACCGTCAGGTCAACCGCGGGCAGCTCGGTTTCGAGTTCAAAACCTCGTATTTCCAGTCCGTCAACCCGATCGTCGTCGTCGCGTTTGCCCCCATTATGGCCATGCTCTGGGAAAAACTGAGCAAAAAAGGCCACGAAGTCCATTCCGTTGTCAAACAGGCCATCGGTCTTGCCCTTCTTTCGATTGGGTACATCGTCATCGCCCTGGCCACGCACGGCCTCGAGCCCGGCATCAAAGTGTCGATGTTCTGGCTGATTTCGCTCTATTTCATCCACACGATCGGCGAGCTCTGCCTCTCCCCTATCGGCCTGTCGATGGTCAACAAACTCGCCCCTGCCCACCTCGCGTCGCTGCTCATGGGCGTCTGGTTCATGTCGAACGCGGCTTCCAACATTCTGGCTGGCGAGCTTGCGTCACTTTTGCCCGAATACCATTATTCGCCCAAAACGCTCATCAATCTGCAGCTCGAGCAGTACCATTCACTTTTCCCGAACCTCAACGTCCCGCTTCCCGTTGTCGAGCCGCCCACGCCTCGATTCCTGTTTGGCATTGAAATCGGCACGCTCGACGAATTCTTCCTCATTTTCGCCATCATGGCCGGCGCAGCATCCATCCTTCTGTTCTGCATCTCGCCAGTCCTGAAGAAAATGATGAAAGGCATCAACTAATCGGGTGATTTAAGCCGCAGTTAATCTGCGGCTTTTTTTGTGCCCAAACGCACATGGCGTATTGAGCAGCGCGAAATAGCCATGCGCCGCCTGCCGTATGAAATAGGCAGGCGCATACGCCGTATGAAATAGGCGTATGCCCAATACAATCGCGATAACGTCCGCCTATCGACTTGCGTCGATACGGCGAACTTTCGGCGCTATTTCATACGCGCCTTGAGCCGCCGCTATTTCATACGCGTCGGCTTTTTTATCCGTGAATAATCCTGTATATTATCGTAGCATATTTGACGGGCAGAAGCTCACGACACCATCATTCGCCATTTAGGAGCGTCATAATGAAGAAAACATCTCTATTTCTCAGCGCACTGCTCATCGCATCGGGCAACCTCGCGGGATGCGAATCGGGTTCCGGATCCATCGATCATTCCACCTGCCAGGTGGGTTTGGAGCTATGCGGCAGCATCTGCTGCACCGTGGGGAGCTGCGATGAGAATGACGTATGCCACGAATCCGACAACGAAAGCTGCGGCGCATCGCACGAAAAATGCGGCGAAGGCCAGGTCTGCACCGGCGGCAAATGCGTGGCAACCCAGGAAGCGTGCAAGGAAGACCAGAAACAGTGCAGCGGCAGTTGCGTCAACATCAAGAGCGACCCAAAGAATTGTGGCGACTGCGGCAACAAATGCGAAGACAGCGAATCGTGCAACGACGGAGAATGCAAACAGGGATGCGGCGATGGCTACACGCTCATCGACGGCCATTGCTTTAACACAAACATTGATAGCGAGCATTGCGGCAAAGCGCTGGCGAAATGCGGGCAGAACCAATACTGCGGCACGGATACCGACGATGTCGTCAAATGCCTGTGCAACATCGGCTTTCACGACTGCGACGGCGACGCGGACAACGGCTGCGAATCCGATGTCGAATGCGCGTATGCGTGCAAGGCAGGTGAAAAATCATGCGGCGCGAATCTTTGCTGCACCGAATCCGAATCGTGCTGCGGTTCATCATGCTGTGCCGAAGGCGAGTTCTGTTGCGGAAACGGCGTATGCGCGGATTTGGAACACGATGCCATGAACTGCGGAACGTGCGGCAACAAATGCGGAAAAGACCACGTCTGCAAGGACGGCGAATGCACGCTCCAATGCGCCGACACGCAAACCGAGTGCGGCGACGCATGCGCCGATCTCAAGACCGACAGCCGGAATTGCGGTGAATGCGGAAACGCATGCAAGCCCGACGAGCAGTGCATCACCGACGACGAATCGACATCGTGCAAGGCGACCCTCGAAGTCAATCCCGAGTTTTCGTGCAACACCGAGGAAGAACTCGAGTGCTGGGGCAAATGCGTCGACGGCCAGACCGATGCCGACAACTGCGGCGAATGCGGCA
>JAZODZ010000211.1:0-8009 GCA_045597285.1 Myxococcota bacterium | reverse complement strand
TGCGTTCTCGCGGGCATTCTCGATGGCCTGCTTTTCGATGTCCACGGCGATGGCGTGATGACCGTACCGGGCAAAACTCAGAGCAATGGTTCCCGTGCCGCAGTAGAGATCGAGCATCGACATCTCGGGCGTCATATAAGGTTTGGCAAAGTCCAGAACGACCTGATAAAGCCGTTCAGCCTGGATGGTGTTGGGTTGGAAAAATGCCCTCGGCAGAATCTCGTAATTCAGGACGTGTTCTTCATTGGGCATCAGCATCTTTTCACGAAGGACGGCGGGCCCAAAGACGAGTGTGTCGACCTGAAGTGTCTGATGGCCTTTCTGCGTCGTGATCGCGGTCCAGTAAAATGTGTCGATGTTCTGGCTCAGCTTGCGGATGACATTTTCGGCAAAATCCTCGACGACTTCGCGGGCTGTCATCGTGCCGGTCTTGACCTGAATGGTTTCTTCGCCCGATGTTGTGAGGATGATCATCTTGTTGCCGGTGCGTTTTCCTTCGCGAAGCGTGAGCAGGCGCAAAAAACCGGCGTTGTCGTGAAACACGAAGTAACTGACGCCGAGTTCCTGGGCCCATTGCGTGGCTTTTTGCGCCAGTTCGGGCAGAACGGGCGATATCATGTCGCACCACTTCATCGAAATGACTTCGTGCTTGAACCCGGACGGGTGAAGCCCGACGCCGAGCATATTGGCGCCATCGGGGCCGAACGTCAGTTCCATCTTGTTGCGGTAATAATTCTGGCTAGGGCAGGGGAGAATGGGTTCGACGGCTTTTTCGATACCGTTGCGCTTTAATATGCGTTCAAGAATCCCTTGTTTTATCTGGCACTGCGTTTCGTAGGCGCATTCGCGAAGCGTGCACCCGCCGCAACCCGTGTCCTTGTTGCAGCGCACGCAGGCATGCGGACAATCGAGCGGAATGCGCGGCCACGTCTGCTTTTTCATCTCGATGAGGACGCATTGAAGGCGCGAATCCTCGATCTTGCGCCCTTCGACAATCGCGGTGTCCCCGGGAAGGGTGCCGCGTGCTTCGACTTCGATAACTTTCCCTTTTTCATCCAGAAAACTGCCGCGTCCCCAGCCGCGTGAACTGATGTCGTCGAAGCTGATTTCGAACTGCTGCATGATGTAATTCTGAAGTCGGTGATGTTTTGACATGATTCCCTTTGATTTATATGGAGATTTTTTAAACACTGTTCGCGTGATCGGTGCGTTTTAATACGAAATCGGATCCTCGATTCGATAAAGCCGTTTCATCACTTCGTTGAAATAATCCGGCAGATAGTGCGACCAGACCTTGATGGCACATTCATCGAGATGTGCGCTTGGAAATGACGCAAATGCAAAAATATACTGGACGAGATACTCGATGTTCCTGGCGAGGTGGCCTGTGTACTCTTCTTTTGAGCGCTGATCCGCGATACGGGTTTCGTGCATGGAGTTGCCGATTTCAGATTCGAGAAGATCGGCAAAAGACGAGTATATTATTTCCAGATAGACCTCATCCTCGCCAGAATACACGAAATTCTCGAATTCTTTTTGGATGTCGCCGTTCCAGATGCCTCTGGCACGCATGGCGCGGACGAGTTTGGGATCGATGGGATCGCGGACGAGGAGATCCTTGCGCGGGCGAGCACGGATGATGAGATTCGTTGCGTTGTAGTCTTTTTTGTGGTGCGGTTCGATTTCGAAAATATCGCTGCGCGTGCGGGTTTCGATGAAATCGTAGAGCTTTTGTTCATGTCCCGGTTCGATGATGACCTTGATGCCGACGACGTCGTTGATGGGAGGCGCAGTAATCTTGGGGAAATGAACGCCCTCCTTGAGATCCTGCACGATTCGGCTTTCGGCGCGTTCGAACTCGTGGATCATTTCCGCCTCGCTCGTGAGCAGCTGGGAACGCGCAATTCCGAATTGCTTTGCACGCATATCGGCATAGTCTTCTGCGCGTTGTTTGATGGCTCCGAAGATCATGTCGACGATACGACGAGCGGCTTTTTCGGCGAGCCTTCTCGCGCGTTTGATTCGTTGTGAACCGACGAGCCGGTGTTCGAGACCTTGCCCGGCAAAGTAGAGTTTGGCATGGATGGGCGTCTCGATATAAAAAAGTTCCCGGTTCGCGATGTAATTCCGGACGAGTTCGTCGATATGTTCAGAGTGGTAGTGCGGGTAGCTGACGAGTGCGTCCTTGAGTTCAGCCTTTGTCTGAATGGAAACTTCGGTCGTCGTCGTGCCGGCGAGTTCGGTAAAGAGCTGTCGTGACCAAAGCGTGAGGTAGCGGCTTGCGTAGATGTTATTGAAGTGAATGAGTTTTGTCACGTGTTCCGGATCATTCGGTTCAACACGGTTATGAAGCCATCGCCAGAACAGGTCTTCGACTTCGGCGCGATGGATGTATCCACCAATCGTTATCATGGGCAACCCTTAAAATCATGTCCGCCATTGGACACGTGGTGTTTTCTTACAACAAATGCGTGAAATCTTAAACGATTTATTGGTGATTATTCAGACACTCATGGGTAGAACTGAATTGTTGCATAAAATGATAGCAAAAAACAGTGGTCGGGCGTATGGAATAGCCCGACCGGCATGGCGTATGGCGCACGCCAGATGGCGTATTCAACGAGGTGCCAGTCAATCATTGTGTCTGTGTTCGGCGTGGCGTGCAGAATAGCCATGCCAACATGGCCGTATCTGGCACAGATAGGCCATGCCCACCGAAATGAATGAGGAAAAGATGTTCGTAAAGCCACTTAACATATTGATTGTCATGGCTTTTTTAGGAATGAGTTCCTGCTCGTCGCTGCCGTTTGGACAGAAAGAAGAAGATACTTCGGCGGTTTATTTGCCGCAGATGGTGATCGACAAAAGCGACTTTGAACGCGATCTCCATCGTGGTTGCAAGAAGATTCCGGAATGCACCGCGCCGCTGACGTGTATTGGCGGGCAGTGCGTCGTGCCGCAGTCGATCACCGGCATCGCCGACCCCTCGACGCCGACCGTCCGGTTCACGACATCCACCGGGGAACACACGCTGAACCTCGAAATCGTCGAAGAAGAGCAGTCGATGGCGCGTGGCCTCATGATGCGCCGCATCATCAGGAAGGGATGGGGAATGCTTTTTATTTATCCGGACGAAGGAAAACGCGCGTTTTGGATGCACAACACGTATATTCCGCTCGACATGGTGTTTATCCGCGCCGATGGCTCCGTGTCGAACGTGGCCCCGAATGCCGAACCGCTTAACGACATTCCTCGCTATTTGTCCACAGATCGTGTAAAATACGTTTTGGAAATTGCCGCAGGAAGTGCGCAGGAATATGGCATTGAATCGGGTTCAAAATTTGAAATGCCGATAAACCGTCCATAACCATTTGAATTATAAGAATATTTATTGATTAGCCGGCCTTACAGCCGGCATTTGTTTCGGGAGACCCCATGTCGCCTAGCCTGACTTCATCGTTGGAAGATTATCTTGAAACCATTTATCTGCTTCAGCAGGGAACTGGCCAGGAGGCGCGTGTCCGCGATATTGCAGCGGCGCGTTCAGTCAAGGCGTCGTCCGTTTCGCCCGCATTGAAACGGCTTTCCGAAATGGGGTACTTGAAATATGAGCAGCGCGAAACGATTCGACTGACCGAGGAAGGCAAGATTGCGGCGCGGCGCGTGTATGCGCGGCATGTGTTGCTGTTTCAGTTCTTTCACGACATTCTGGGCATGCCCGAGGACAAGGCACGCGAAGAGGCGTGCGGGCTTGAGCATGCGCTTTCGGATGAGGGGATGGATCGGTTTGTCCACTTCTTCGAGTCGCGTTCGCTTTGCTCCGGCTGCCACTGCCACGCCGATGCCGAACACGGCGATATGAAATGCGGGCAACCCTGCGAACTCGTTACGCTTGCGAGCGTGGCCGATGGCGAACGCGTGTCCGTCGTGTTGATTCGCGCAAGAAATGAACGGCGGCAGACGATTCTCGACATGGGGATTCTGCCCAATGTCATCCTCGTTCGCAAAGAAACGTTCACCACTGGCGTCGTGGTTGACGTCGATGCCCATGAATTGCGGCTTACGCACGAACAGACCGAGGATATTCTCGTCCGCCGATGTGATTAAGTCCTATTCGTCGGACGGCTTGTGGCTTTTGCTGCACCGAGCGCAGATACCGCTGATGACGACCTGTTTGTGCCGCACGTGGAAGTCGTCGGGCACGTCGAAATGGGGGATTTTGCATCCCGTCAGGCATGTCATGGTTCCGCATTCTTCGCAGAGCAGGTGAGGATGTCCTCCGGGACAGCCCTCGCAGGTTTCGTCATGTGAACAGAACCGCCACACGCCGTCGAGGCCCTGCACCTGGTGGACGAGCATGGCCTCGGTCAGCATGGCGAGTATTCGATAGAGCGTCACGCGGTCAAACCGGCTGTCGGCCAGCTTTTGCAGCAGTTCGAGGTGCGAGAGCGGTCGATTTTCGTCCTGAAGCACGGCGAGTACGCCGATCCTTTGTTTCGTGGCGCGAAGCCCCGCACGCTTGAGCCGTTCCACCGCGATCTTTTGTGTATCAGAGTTCATTGAGAGCCTGTGTAAAACCGTTCATGAGGCACGGCCATTTGAGGCCTTCGGTATCGAGGCCGTATGGCATGACGCTGAAGCCGTTCGCAAATCGGATGCGTTTCCACTGGGCTTTGGGAGCCATCGTGACGAATTTTCGAATATCGCGGCGAATGGCGTCGTCGTCCGTATAGAAACTGCGCAGGTGCGTCTTGGCGAGCGCGAAAACTTCTTTTGGCGAGTGTTTTCGGGCGATAAACCAGTCGATATAGGCATCGAGGACGGGATAGGGCATGAGGTCGCCTTCGTCGGTCTGCTTTGTCTCGACGGGACGGAGTTCGGCCGAGGGGGGCTGTGCAAACACGAGATCGAGCGCGGGGATTTCGTGGACTTTACGGGCCCATTCAAGCCATGACGACACGAGCGTTTTGGGAATATTGCCGATGGGATCGAGGCAGCCGCTGGAATCGCCGTCCATCGTTGCGTAACCGACTGCGGCCTCGGACATGTTGCCAGTGGTCAGGAGCATGGCATTGTGGGCGTTTGCGAGCATCCAGATAATCGAAGAACGCGTCCTGGCCTGGACATTCTGAAGCGTCAGGTCGTCTTTTTCCCACGTCAGGGTGCGTCCCAGCGTGGATTCGATGGCCTGGCGCGTGGCGGCGGCGATGTCGCCGATCGGGATGATCGGGCAGCTGAAACCGAAGTGTTCAGCCAGCGCGATCGCGGCGTCCTGCGTGCCGGACGAAGACGATGCGGCGCTCGGCAGATAGGCGCAATAAAGAAAGTCTTTCATTCTGTCGCGAATCTGGGCGAGCGATTCGTCGGGATGGCGCATCTGCATCATGCGAGCGGCGAGCACCGCGATCATGGCGGAGTCGCGTCCGCCGGAAAGCGCGAGGCACAGGCGGTCGATATGGGCGCGGACGAGATAGTCGTTCAGGCCGAGGCAAAGCGCCAGCTCCAGCTCGGCAAACATGTAATCTTCTTCGGATTTGGGCGCGGTTCCGATGGCTTCGAATTCGGCGAGCGAGGGATCGAACGATTCCGCGAGTTTGTCCTGCGATGTCGTCAAAATGCCGTTCTGGAATGAAAACCGTGGCGACAGGGCGACGACGGTTCCGTTCGAAATGATATAGCCGCCGCCGTCGTAAATATGCGTTCCGTCATCGCAGCCGAGGCAATTGGCGCGGAGAATCGTGAGCTTTGCGCGGTGCGAAAGGGCGAGGTGTTTTTTCAAATCGTCGCGGTACCGGGCGAGCACGAACGGACGGCACAGAACCTGTGCGCAGAGCGCATTTTCGGGCAGATCCTGCCATAATTCGATGTCGCCGGGGCAGACGTACAGGTTCGGGATTTCGGGAATGCTGCCGGGCGTCCAGGGGCCGAAAAGAGCGCCGAGGTGTTGTTCTGCGGGGCGGCTGTAATCCCAGCGTGCGAACCAGCGTTCCTCCGCAAGCCGTTCTTCGGGGTAGCGTTTGGGGACGACTGCTGTCAGCACGCGGTCGTGGAATACGGCGGCGGCGTTATAAAGTTTGCTGTCGTGCGGGAAAATGGTGCCGCAAATCAGTGTCAGGCCGGCAGTCATCGGCGCGATTTCGGACAGGCATTGCTCGGCAAATACTGCGGACTGCGGGCGTAAAAAGATGTCGCCGCCATCGGGAGCGCCGATCGAAAGTTCCGGCAAAACGAGCAACCGTGCGCCTTTCTGCCTTGCCTGTTCGATCGCGTTGCGAATGAGTTCGACCTGTCCGTGCCAGTCGTTGATGACCGGATTTAATGACGAAATGGCGTATTTTATCGCCTTTGTATTGATGTCTTCTTTCATTGCTTTGTATTACGAAGAATAATTGAGAGAAAAGAGATTGCGTATGGTCGAAGCCAGCACGTCATCGGGTGCATCCTGGCAAATCTTTTCGAGACTGGCAGCAGCTTCTTCGACATGCCCTCTGAGCGCGTACTGATATTCGTCGAGTGCGGCGCGAACGGCATGGCTGTGGAACCCGGAAAAGTCCAGCATGGCGAGCATTTCGGCGTAACGTTTGAGCAAGTACTCGCTGGAGGATTCGTCGCCGATGGTTTCGCGTTTGTGCATGGGCGCGTAAACATTCAGCATGGCGGTGACACTGGCGGGCAGAAACCGCGTCAAATCGAGGGCGGTGCGGACGGCAGCCTGCATATCGTCGAAGCGTTCCAAATCGCGGAGCGCCGTCGCATAGCGCAGAAAAAATCCCGAAAAGGATTCGGCAAACGTCCGTTTGAGAAGCCTGGATTCGTCCCCGGGCATGTCTTCTTCGATGTGGTGGAAGGCATGGAGGAACCATTCGGCGACGGATGCGGCCTTGTCGGGGGCGCCGGATTTGTTGAGATAGTGCATCTGTGCGCTCACGATGGCGAGCAGATCCCCTAGTTTGGAAAGATCGGTCTGGATGGCTTCACAGGCGGCTTTGCGCCACGGGGCGAGCGATCGGGCTGCGGCGTCGTAAGACTCGGATTGCGCTGTTTCTTCAGCCTTTTTCAGTATTTCGTCCATCGCGTTGCTCCATGCCAAATCGTTGTCGTCGGCCCGATCTGACATTGTACACGAAATGAAACATTTTTGCACGAATCTGTGGTTTGGTTTGTGGTACCCGCGCTATGGCTTTTGGCCATCCGCGCGGGGCGGCCGGCTATCGGCGTTGCCGATACCCCGTCCGATTGCATCATATGTTTATGTGTCAATCGAGAACTTAAACCGTACTTTGGGTAATCCTATAATTTGAACAATCTGCATAAGCAATCCTTGAGTTTTCGCGGGCGAGACGCCCGCGTCCCCAGGAAAAATCATTTGCTCGGAGTTTCCCTTAATGATAGACAATTATCACTACATATCAATTTGAATGACGGCTGTAATATCCTCAATTGATTTAAGTAAATCAATATCAATCTCATCAACGGTTTTATATGTTGTCGCTATACAACGCACTGGAGAACATAAGGAAATTACAAAATAACTATTTTTTATGAATTGTTTTTTGTGATAGAGCATACCTTGACTTCCTTTCAACTTATTTTGAAAACGGTCGTCATGAAAATTGATTCGATATTGGTTGTCATAAGTTTTGGTTATACTTTTGGGTTTTAACTCGATACGGTGTATATCAATGACGGCCTTGGCAGAATCGAATGATTCCTTAGGAAGAACATCGATGAGTTCATCTGCCACAGCTATACAATGAGTTTCCGTGACTTTTATAATTTTGAAGCCACTGTTAGCCATTGGCTTGTCATCGATATAGAATTCTCCGCGAGCACCTTCAAAAATGCCTTTGTCACTGCCAGCATTAATTTTAATTTCCCAATGATTGTCAACGGGAGTTAAAAGTACTGGTGTAGCCTCGATCTTTTCTTTCTTTTTCACATCGCTGGGAGGGGGGCCGTAGTAGGTGACAGGCCTTTCAGGTTCGTCGAGTTTGGGTAAAGGCTCGGGA
>JAZODZ010000210.1:0-4645 GCA_045597285.1 Myxococcota bacterium | reverse complement strand
ACAATTAACCTCAATATCCGCTTAAGTTCGCTAGAAGAAAAAGGTTATTTGAAGATTATTACTTCGCCTCGCATCATGACTTTGGATAATATTCAGGCGACGATCGAACAAGGCACAAGTATTCCTATTACTGTAGTCAGCGCTGCAGGCGCTCAGACTTCTTTTGTTGACGCCAACTTAAAACTCCAGGTGACACCGCATGTTACGCGCGACGGCAATGTATATCTGAAACTCGATATCACAAAGAATGAGCCTGACTTTGGTAACCGAGGAGCCGATGGTAACCCGTCGATTCTGAAAAAACAGGCGCATACCGAACTTCTCGTTCCAGATGGCGATACGACGGTCATCGGTGGCATTTATTCGCGAAGCACGGGTCAGAATATGAGTAGTGTTCCGTTCTGGGGCTCGATTCCTATCCTCGGATATTTGTTTAGAAATACGAGCGAAACGGACAACCGTAACGAGCTTCTCATTTTCATTACACCACGTATTGTCAATCGTGAGGCATCGATTTCCACGGCAGGTGGTACGTTTATTCCGCCAGTTGAAAGAGAATCCAGTACGAAGTAATTAACAGCAAAATGCCCGGTTTTCCGGGTGTGGAGGATATCAATATGAAGAAAGCATTATTAGCTCTGGTTGCGTTGGCAACACTTTGTCCAGCGTTGTCCGGTTGTGTGGATGAAAATCCAAATGTTGTAATAGTGGGCATAACTCTTCCCAAAACTGAAGATATTGGAGAAGACTCTGAGTGTGAAGTTAATAATCCTAAAAACCTCGCTAGTGAGATTCCAATTTGCAATAATGCCAGGCAGTTTACAGGTACTATATTGTTTAAGAATTTAATATCGGGGACAGTTCCTTGGACAAGTTCGGGCGGTGGCTCAGGGACAACATATCAGAGTGAACAGGCAAATCCTGGGGTTATTTGGCTCGATCGGATTTATCTAAAATGCGTTTCCGTCGTCGAAGAATGCTCATCAGGCGATGATTCGTGTTATAAAGAGTACGAAATTTCATGCTCAGGGGAAGAAGCGTTGGAGATTCCGATTTCTATGGCTCTTCCTGGTAACGAAAGTGGTCTTTGTTGGCCGTTTTCATATTCAGCCCAGCCTATCTTAAATTGGATTTCAGACTATACAGATGCAGATGACGCTTATGTTATGTTAGATATTTATGCACATTATCACGATTCTGGAAAAATGAGTGGCAATACAAGCCATACTCTTGTAGGAGTGAGAAAGATTAATCCTGCTAATTATTTGGCAAAGGAATATTGTCAATACTGCGCTGATGAGAATTATTGTTGCAGCGAGCAACTTAAGAGTCAGGGATATGATTTTGATTTTTGTCCAAAAACGGCTGGCTGATTATTCTGTAGAATAAAGCTTCCTATCATTCTCACATATTTGTGCTTTTCATGCCCACGCGCCAGAAATGGCGCGTTTTTTTTGATTAGAATCTCCGAAGCGCGTCATCCTCTCCAAAGACGGACGACCGCGTCTCTCTATGCCACGTCGAATTCCTCGGATACGAGCCAGGTGACTTGCCCAGACGAACGAATACTGTAGCGCTTTTCGGCAGTTTTTATGTGCAAAAAGAGTTTAACGTATGTAAACTTATCATTATTGTGATTCTTTAAATCACAGTGTTAGTTGTTGATTTATAGGGGATTTATATGTCAAGCGGTTGGAATAATCAGAATATGGATTATGGGCAATGGGGTTCACAGCCCGATAAAAACAATAATAATTCCAGTGGGGCACCCACATTGGTATGGGTTACAATCCTTCTCATTGTCTCATTAGCAAGTGCATATCTCATTTATGTGGCGAAATCGGAAACAAAAGCGACTAAAGCAGCCATGGAAGTGATTCAAGTGAAACTCGAGGAAGAAATCCGGGTTCGTGTGGAACTGGAAATCCAAAACACAGAGTGCGAAGTTAAGTTGAATCATTTGACTCTCAATCAGGCTGCTCCGGGTGATGCAATGGATTCGGAATCAGAAAAAAATCAGGCTGAGGAGACTTCAGAGAATCCGTTTGAGGAAGTTCGCGATGCAGATAATAAGCGAGGTTCAAAAAAATCCGACGATTTAAACCCGACGACGCAAAGGCCTATAAAGACGCAAAATGCCCAACCTCCCTCAGATCCAAATCGAAAACTGACGAAAGAAGATGTCCAGCCTGTCCTGCGAAAGAGTTTTTCCAAGATTCGTGCCTGTGCCAGGGAGTCGGACCATAAAGGCCAGATGAATGTCAAGTTCGTCATTAAACCCGATGGAACCGTGAGCAATGCCATATGCCTTTCGCCTGGATTTAGTGCGAAAACGGAAAAGTGCGTCCTAAAAGTCGTCTCGAATCTGAAATTTCTACCGCATGAGGGCGATGTCCCCGTGACTTATCCATTCTTAATTCAGTAAATGCTTCGCCTCATTCCCCATGGTGTACGCAATGTCGTGAGACAACGAACGCCTTAGTCGTTCTGGCGAGTAGCTCCCAGGTAGCGCTTTATCACCATAGCCACGTTGGTTAAACATAGCCAAATTTTTGTGTGCAAAAAAGTTTAACGTATGTAAACTTACCATTGTTGTGATTCTTTGAATCACAGTGTTTATCATTGATTTATAGGAGATTTATATGTCAAACGGTTGGGGTAATTCGGATTACGGTAATTGGGGAGCACAGCCTGAGAATAATAATAAGAGTAACAGTGGAAAGACGTTGTTGTGGATAATTGTTTTGGGCTTTATCGTCGCTGTGATTGGCTATTTTATGTATACCGCAAAAGCCTCTCTTGATAGCTTACCTTCAGAGGTGCTGATGGAAGATAAAGCTAAAATTTTAGAACTTGAAAAAAGGGTACGTGATCTCGAACTGGAAAAAGCCCTTTGTGAAAAGAAATATGAAGAGTTGAAGCTTGCTCGGCAGCAGGCATTGGAGACTTCCCCAGAATCTCAAGAAATCGATGAAAGTCCTGATGATGAAAATGAGGTTGTTAAGGGCGACGATGTAAAACCAATAAAACCACTTGATGTGCCTGCCACGGACTACAATCTGACGCCGCAAGATGTTCGGACGATAATGACAAATAGTGCTTCCGAATTTCGTTCCTGCGCTAGAGATTCTGCTAAAAAAGGTTCAATGAACGTCAAATTTACCATTAAACCTGACGGCTCCGTGACCAATGAAAAATGTGCCTCGCCGGATTTCGATAAGAAAACCGAAAAGTGTATTTTAAAACTCGTGTCGAATTTGAAATTCCCCGCACACAAAGGCGGCGATATTCCTGTTACTTACCCGATTTTAATTCAGTAATGTTTATATGTAATTTTCCTTTCAATTGAGTGAGTTAGGAAAATCTCAATGTTCTTGATCGAGTGTGGTCGTCTGGAGCATTGTTTGTCGATTGCCAACAATCAAGAATCTGTCTATTTGAACGTTGATAGGACACTGAATAACCTTCATAATATGTGTATTCAACATTTGACGGGAAGTTCGCGATGCCCTGAAGTTTGCCATAGTCCGAAGTCGCATTCAAATCCGAAAAAAAAATAGCCCGCTAATAGGCGGGCTCTAATTTTATACGAATTGCAAATCCGGATATCGTCTTGTTTTAATTATAAAAGTGTTCCCGTCAGGAGCAGTTTTGCAATCGTGAAATAGATGATAATCCCAGTCGCATCGAGAATGGTTGTGACGAAGGGGGCAGACGCGCTCGCCGGGTCGACGTGACAGAGCTTGAGCAGGAACGGAAGCATAGATCCTACAAGCGATCCCCAGATGACGAGGACACCGACACTGATCGAAATTGTCGAAGCAAGCGGTACAAAAACATCGGCTTTGTCGGGAAGCAGACCAAGAAATTTGTAAGCAACGATGACAATGAGGCCGAGAATGGCTAACGTGCCGCCGAGTGCACTGCTGACGATGAGCTCACGCCGGAAAACGCGGAAAACATCGCGCAACTTGATTTCGTCGAGTGCCATTGCACGCGTGATCAGAGTGGCTGCCTGGGAACCCGTGTTACCACCCGAGGCCATGATGAGCGGAACGAAAACCGAAAGAATAATCGCGCTTTCCATCGCTTCCGAATAGTGATCCATGACCCGCGTCGTGACGAGGGTACAGCAGAACAGGATGACCAGCCATCCGACGCGTTTGGTATAGAGTTCTGTATAAGGAGACTGAAGATAGTCGTTGTCGAGGGCTGCCATACCACCCATCTTCTGGATATCTTCCGTGGCCTCTTCCTGAACGACATCGACGATGTCGTCGATGGTAATAATACCTTTCATGACGTTGTCGTTGTCGACGACCGGTAGTGCAAAGAAGTCGTCTCGTGCAAACAAAAGCGCAACCGATTCCTGATCCAAATCCTCGTGAACCGTCGTCGGTTCCGGATCCATGATTTCCGATATTTCCCGGCTGTCTTCCGCTTTGATGAGGTCTTCAAAGCTGAGCGCACCGAGTAGGTGCTGTTGATTATCCAGAACGTAGATGTAATAAATCGTCTCGAGTTCCTCACGGACCTGGCGTCTGACATAAAGAATGGCTTCGTCGACCTTCATGTCGGGGCGGCAGCGTGCAAATCGCGGGCTCATGAGACCGCCGGCTTCGTCCTCTTTATATGCCATGAGGAC
>JAZODZ010000209.1:0-3023 GCA_045597285.1 Myxococcota bacterium | reverse complement strand
TTTGATGCATGTAAGCCATTACAGGAGTATGCTTGGATTGTCGATAGGATTCGAACCTATTCGAAACAAATGTCACGTGAAGAGGCTATCGACAAAACATTGGCAGAAATTCCAGATAGTTTTCAACTGAAGCACTTATTGTTCAAACATAAAGCAGAGGTAAAAGGTATGATCCTCACAGAATACGATGAAGAAGACGTGATGAATGGGTTTAAAGAGGAAGGAAGAGAGGAAGGAAGAGAGGAAGGAAGGAAAGAAGGAATGATAGAAGGAAGAAAGGAAGGTATTGTTTCAGCATTGGTTGGATTGGTAAACGATAAGCTACTGTCTATTAAAGATGCTGCAGCCAGGCTTAATTTAAGCGAAGCAGAGTTCGTTAAGTTAATGAATTGCACAGATTCTATCTAATTGCCTGCGTATTCGCGACGCGTAGCGATAGCCGCGCCATACACAGCGTATCTGCCTACGGCCGATACGCTGTGTATGACGCTGTCTCCGACCCGCCCATGGCAGGCACGTGTCGTGACACGTGCCCGCCGTATGCGCCGTACGGCGCATACGGTGCCCCCAACATCAATCGAGGTTGTCGATGAATTTCATCACGACGACGTTGAGATTTTTCATGGCTTCGGGGAAATTGAAATCGTAATTGTCGTTTCCAAACAGGCAGTCCGAAACCGATTTGATGGCCATGAACCGGACGTGATTTCGCAGACAGACCTGAGCCACTGCACAGCCTTCCATTTCGATAAACAGGGGGTTGTAAGTATCGCGAATCCATGAGGCGCGGTCGCCTTTTCGCGCAAACCAGTCGCCCGTCGCACCAGTGCCGGTCAGATAATGGAGGCCCGTGCGATCCATCGCCTTTTGCGCCCTGGCCAGATCGCTGACCGGAAACTCGACCACGTTGACGGTGCTGACGAGGCCGATGGGATCGCCGCAGCCCGTCGTATCGACGTCGTGCTGAATGAATTTGTCGGCGAGCATGATTGTCCCGATTTCCACGTTTTGGAAACATCCGGCGACGCCGACGTCGATGATCACGTCGGGATGGTAATATTCGATGCAAAGCTGGGTCGCCATGGCCGCGTTGACCTTCCCAACCCCGCCCGCAAACGCAATCACGTCGTCGCGAATCCGATAAAATTTGACGCCGGCTTCTTCGTGAATGAGCGATTCGCCCTCATTTTTTAATAACGAATCGATCTCTTTTGACATGGCATAATAGAGTGCTATCAATGTTTTTTCCTTTATATTTTGAAACGTTACGAGCATCTGTATAAGTAATAATTATAGATGCCGATGTCAGTATAATATAAATTAACGGCAACTAAAACAGCAAACGATTGGAGCATACTGTTCAGCCCTAACAGGTTTTCAGAATTACGTGGTCTTATCGCCCCCAGGCAGGAGGCAGGAGGCAGGAGGTGGCAATGATGTAAATGCATCGTTTTTTAGTAAATTCCCCTGTTCTCTAAGGTGAAATGCGTTGCAAAGACAGTATTTTCGCGGGCAAGACGTCGCGCGGCGTATGCCGTAGGTATAGCCGCGCCCAGGGTAGGCACGTGTCGTGACACGTGCCTCAAGGCGTATCGGCGTAGCCGATAGCCGCGCCAGCGAGCCGTATGACAATAGGCGAGCCCGAACAAAAATGGACGTGCGTATGCAATAGCACGGCAAGGCTCGCCGTATGACAATAGGCGAGCCAAACAAAAAGAGGCCAAAGAAAAAAAGTTGGTCAGGGGGCTTGCCTGTCGAAAACGCGTGCATAATCTCGCGGGCTGTTTTGCGGCGGTTTAAAACTGCCGATTTGATTTTAAGGAGAGAAACAGTATGCTGAAACCATTGAACGATCATCTCGTTGTCGAACGCCTTGTGGAAGATTCCATTAGTAAAGGCGGCATTATCATTCCGGATACGGCTAAAGAAAAGCCCACGAGGGCCAGAGTTATGGCAGTCGGTTCGGGTAAACGCGATAAAAACGGTTCGAGACTCGTTCCTGAAGTAAAACCGGGAGACATCGTTCTGTTCGGGAAATATTCCGGCTCCGAAGTCAAGCTGAACGGACAGGAATACGTCATTCTTCGCGAAGACGACGTCCTCGCGGTTATCGAAGAATAATTCTGCAAATCGCATTTCAAGTGTTTGAATCATAAGGAAAAATATCATGGCAAAAGAAATCCTTTATAAAGAAGCTGCACGTCAGGAACTCCTCAAGGGCGTCGAACTGCTCGCCCGCACCGTCAAGACAACGCTCGGCCCGAAGGGGCGCAATGTCGTCATTGAAAAATCGTACGGCAGCCCGAAAGTCACGAAAGACGGCGTGACCGTGGCGAAAGAAGTCGAGATGAAAGAGGCGGCCGGAAACCTCGGTGCCCAGATGGTTCGCGAAGTTGCAACGAAAACCGCCGATATCGCCGGCGACGGCACGACGACAGCAACCGTGCTCGCCGAAGCCATTTATCGCGAAGGGCTTCGCTATGTGACCGCAGGCCACAACCCGATGGCGCTCAAACGCGGTATCGATGCCGGTGTGGCAAAAGTCGTCGAATACATTAAGGCGAATGCCAAACAGACCCGCGATCCGAAAGAAATCCGCCAGGTCGGCACGATCAGCGCGAACGGCGACGAAATCGTCGGCAGCCTGCTCGCCGAAGCGATGGAAAAAGTCGGCCATCAGGGCGTCATCACAGTCGAAGAGGCCAAGGGCATGGACACGGTTCTCGAAGTCGGCGAAGGCATGGAGTTCGACGGCGGCTATCTGTCGCCCTATTTCATCACCGATACCGAACGCATGACCTGTGTGTTCGACGATGCGTACATTCTGCTCGTCGAGAAAAAGATCAGCTCGATGAAAGACATCCTTCCGCTGCTCGAAGATGTCCTTCGCACGAACCGTCCGCTACTCATCATTGCCGAAGACATCGAAAGCGAAGCGTTGGCGACGCTCGTCGTCAACAGACTGCGCGGGAATCTGAAAGTTGCCGCCGTCAAGGCCCCGGGAAGTCGGAGGCCAAGCGGTC
>JAZODZ010000208.1:0-6470 GCA_045597285.1 Myxococcota bacterium | reverse complement strand
GTATGTTCTTTACTGATAAATATCTGTCGCTTAGGGAATCACTGAACAACCTACTGACTAAATACTGACTTGTTTCTACACACTCATCCCCTACTAAACCTTTAATGGTAATCTTACGTTTTGAATCACTATTCTTGCTGTTTGAATCACTAAATTGAAGTTTGGGAAATCCAATAAACAGTTCAAAGCCATTTTTTTCTATTTCGATTTTTATAGGTAAATAATATTCTTTCTTATTATAACAATTGGCCAGTGCGCTATTATTATTTGAACTTTGCTGATTTTTACTTCGATCTGGGCAATCTTCATTCCTTTCTTTGAATTTTTGTAAATGTCTAAAATGTCTATTATTCTTTCCTTCAACCGTAAATGTGACAAACGTTTCACAGATACTACACCAAAAAACCATCCCTCTTGCATGAACAGTTGATGGATATATCTCAGCCGCTTCCTCTGCTGAAATTGGCTCCCATTTTCCGCAATTCCATCTTTCGACATGTGTTAAACTCATTGCATCCTCATCTAACGCATCCGTTCCTTCTTACTTCCCTCTCTTTCACCTTCAAAATCTCTTCCCTCGAATCCCCCCGAGTAACGATAGCGCAAAAACTACTCCCTCCGGGTCTATTAATCAGACTTTCCTTAATGATAATCTATATCATTGCCCAGATCGAACGACAGACTATGACTAATCCACGCGAACCCATATTGCAGGCCGAACACCAACTTGGGCATTGAGTACGGGATTGCCAACGTCAAGGACATCCCCCATGTAACCAACGAGTGCGGTAATGCCAGGACCTATGCCAGGTGTCCTGACCCACCAAGCCACTGAACATTTAGCATTTGAACATATTTTTTCTCCATCAGGCCCCTCAGTCCCATCGAACGGGCTCGGGAAAGCACCGTTTTTGATGGCATAAGACGTAGCCATGACTTTTCGTTCTTTATCGCTCGAAAAGTACTTTCCGCTCCCTGGGACTCTACCTGTCTGACTCAGGGCATCCGTCAGTGAAAGCAAAAATACGCTGTCATCCGTAGGATTGCCGCCCGGCGTGTTGTAAATCGGATTTCCAGGATTATCGAGATGCGTCTTGAGAATGCGCGGCTGTTCTCCTTGGTTAAAGGCCACATTCATAAAATCTTCGTTAAGCCACTTCCGCAGTGAGCAATTCTCCCAAGTAGACTCCCCACTTTGTTCATGATATGTCTTCGAATCGAGCGCGTATTGACTCAACAATAGGATTTTTCCCTCTTCCCCTTTCGTGGCATCCACGTCAAGCACTATCCATGATATCGGCTCTGGTGTATCAGTCGCTTGCGGATAGTTGCCAAATTTCACGATATCGCCTTTGGCAACGCATTGACCATTAAACAAACCACCGTCGCATTTTGCAGCGACATCAGC
This sequence comes from Myxococcota bacterium, assembly GCA_045597285.1. Taxonomy (GTDB): domain Bacteria; phylum Myxococcota_A; class Bradymonadia; order UBA4248; family UBA4248; genus UBA4248. The sequence continues at coordinate 5,062 of JAZODZ010000208.1, read as the reverse complement.
TCTCGGAGTATCAGAAGGTGCTGTTGTCGGAGTATCAGAAGATGTGTCAGCCGGTGGAATTGGTTGCTTTGAACACGCTGTCGCAAGCACTGCGACACTCAATCCAATGCAAAGAAATAATCTGGAAATGTTCATGTTATACTCCTCTCTCTGAAATAAGGAATTGATCACCATATCGTCAAAAGCCTATGGCATAACAAATATATCATTATTTCAATACAATGGAAATAAAATAAGGTATAGACATCATATTTCTTTCAATATCCGCTCAATCATGTAATCATTAAATACCGATGTATATTTTCTATGATGTATTTGTTGAATGACTGTATCAACTATCCCCGAAATCACTCCCCGCCCTCTTTCACCTTTAATATCTCTTCCCTCGAAAGCCCTGTGGCTTTCTCGATGAACTCAATATCCATATTCATCTTGAGGAGATTGTTTATGAACTCGACATTTCGTTCATTTCGCCCCGCTCTTCGTTCTTCGAGGCCGTACATGCGCGTAACATATTCCTGATCAAACAATGTCTCCATGATATCCATAATTTCATTCTCCCGTTTCTTAATATATTCAGTGAGTGTGCCTCATGTCGACGTTGACCAGTTATCGACCCAAATCACTCCGCGCCTTCTTTCACCTTCAATATCTCTTCCCTCGAAAGCCCTGTGGCTTTTTCGATAACCTCGATATCCATATTCATCTGAAGAAGATTGCGCGTGATTTCTCTTTTCCCTTTTTTCTCTCCATCTCTTTCCCCCGCTCTTCGTTCTTCAAGGCCGTACATACGCGTAACATATTCCTGGTCAAACAGTGTTTCCATGATATCCATAATTTCATTCTCCCGTTTCTTAATATATTCAGCGAGTATGCCTTTGTCGCGACAAATGCGAAGTGTTTCGCGTATGGCCTTCTCAGTGTAGCCATACAGCTTGATCTGTGCATCGAACACTCGGCAAAACATGATGTACTGGTTGATGATGTCCGTTTTTCCTTCCTCGAGTTGGATCACCTGGACGGTTGCATCCAGGTCGCATCGCTCATCGTTCTGGAAAAACTCATTTCGAAGCGAAAGAAATTCCGGCATTTCCTCGCGTTCACAACTAAAGATGGCGTAAAGCTCGATTCTGGGGCACGTCACCTTGGTTGCACTGTGCAGAAAGATTTCGCGTTCGCGAAAATAATCTGTCAGGCTCTGGATGGCATACGACATGAGCCGAATCACGATATTGGGCGACCACGAACTCTGTGCCTCGACAAAAATCATGAGCGTATCTTTGACGAGAATCCCGAGGTCGTTATGCGGATGCTGGGCGACCACGCATTCACGCGTTATCGTCTCAATATCCGATTCCGACACATTCCCATCCTCCGTATGGAGTGCCTGATATAGTTCAAGCTGGTATTGCGGAAACGAAAAGAGATGCGTAAACACGCTGTCCTTGGTGTTTCGTTTCGTTTTCTTCGGTTTAGGAATGCTCGACTTCTTCTGTGGCATGACGACCTCCATGTTTTGCCCTTTAACCAATTTAGCAAAATTTGCTTATCCTGGCGAGGGGAATTGCTTTTTCAACCGACTCGCCCACCGTGGGTTTTCTGAATGCTTTGTTAGTTTATTTATGATATGGGGGCTACGGCGTCGAAAGGCGTTTTGCGGGGGGATTTCTGAGGTATGTTGGAGTCAAAGCAAAATGTTTGATAATCTCGAGTCGATGTTTTCCATTTTTCTGATCGTCATGACGGTGATAGCCGTCATCGTTTTTATTTCATTATTCTTCGTCGATGCCGGCTATGGCATATTTAAGACGAAGAAATGGGGGCTGGCCATTCCGAACAAGATAGGCTGGGTTCTGATGGAATCGCCGGTGTTTATATGTATGATTGTGCTGTTTTTGCTCTCGGGCCGGACTTCAAATATTGCGTGCCTGGTCATGCTGATTATATTTGAACTCCATTATTTTCAGCGATCTTTTATCTTTCCGATGCTCATTCGCGGCAAGAGCACGATGCCTTTGTCGATTATCACCATGGGCGTTGTATTTAATCTGCTCAACGCGCTGATGCAGGGGGGATGGCTGTTTTACGTTTCACCCGAAAATCGTTATACCGTGGACTGGTTGAGCACACCGCAGTTTATCATCGGGACAGTGATATTTTTTATCGGCATGGCCATCAATGTCCATTCGGATCACGTCATACGGACATTGCGCCAGCCCGGGGACACGAAACATTATTTCCCGACTCGCGGCATGTATCGTTATGTGACGAGTGGCAATTATTTCGGCGAATGCGTGGAATGGCTGGGCTTTGCGTGCTTGACATGGTCGTGGGCCGGACTCGTGTTCCTCATCTGGTCATTCGCAAACCTTGCACCGCGTGCTAAACGACTCAATAAAAAGTATCAGGAAGAATTCCCCGAAGAATTTGCGAAAACAAAACCGAAAGCAATTATTCCATTTATATTATAACATCATCGCGCCGGCGTATCGGCCGATAGCACGCGCAAGCGAGCCGTAGGGGCGCGGTCTCTGACCCGCCCCCAGGCGAGCACCATGGTAGGCACGTGTTGTGACACGTGCCTCATCGCGCACGGCGTATCGGCGCAGCCGATAGCCGTGCCAGCCAGCCGTATGCGCCGCAGGCGCATAGGCTGGCCCCCCAAAAATAAAAAATCCATACAAATCAATTTTATAATACATTGATTTGTATGGATTTTATTTTTACACGCAGAAAAAAAGCAAAAAAATCGACACGCCAGGTGTCACAAATTTTTTTTAACGTCATCATCTTGTACGAGAGACGCGGTGTCTCTCAACAACCGACGGAGATGTGCACTATGGCAAAGAATGTGTGTAAAGTGAAGAAAGACGTGGTTTGCGGCATGATTCTCGGCGCGATTGCCGGTGATTGTCTCGGCACCCCGTGTATCTTTATGAAATCCGACAGCCTGTATGAACTCGCATCCAACCTGTGCTGGGAGATTTCCGAATCCGGCTTCTGCACCAGGATGATTTCATGCGGCCTCAAATCGGCGAACCGATACGGCATGAATCTCGATGCCCTCGTCCATGCCTACCACCGGCTTGCCACATCCGACCTCGAAATGGACTGCATCACGGCGCTGTGCTTCGGACGCGGCGCACGCAACGCAGACACGATGAAACGACTCGCCGCAACGCTCAGCCACGGCGCCCTTTGCAGCAACCAGCTTTTGATTCGACAGATTCCCATCGTGCTCGCCGGGCTGTCGTGGGATCGCGATACACTGCTCGAAAACGTCCGTTCCGAATGCCTCCTGACGCACACGGACGCCGCATCCATCGAATACGCGCAGCTCTATGCGATCTGTCTGCAAGGCATTTTGCAAGGCAAATCGCGCCTTGAAATCTGGGATTTGCTGCAGGAAACGGTGCAGACCGCCGCAGTCCGCGGCATCCTGACTGAATCGTATTATTCGCGGCCGGTTTGCGACAAGTCGGATTACAGCCACGCCCGAACAGCCTTCCAGCTCGCGATGTACCATTACTGGCACCACACACCGTTCGTCTCGGCCCTACGAAGCGCCGTGCTGTCGGGCGGCGCGACAGACGTCAACGCGGCCGCGACCGGAGCGCTTTGCGGCGCATCAGACGGGATCGCCACGATTCCACGCGCCTGGCTCGAAACGATGGCCGACTGCCGCTTCGATACCGGCATACACGTGCGACGCGCCCTCCGGCTCAGCACCCTGCTCGCCCATTCAAACCTGATCCAAACGCACCACGTTCGCCACCCGCTTACAACCGCTCGCCGGCCAAACACCGCATCACGGTTCGATCGTGCCGGTAATCATGCCGTGCGTCCAGTCAACGATTAAAACCGTCCCGTTCTGCAAAAACCGATCGACGCCGAAATGCCGGACAATCGTGCGGATGACGCCGCCATGCGCAAAAATGAGATAACGCCCCGCCGCGAGCGAATTGACAAACCCCGTCACTCGCTTGGTGACCATGTCGATATTCTCGCCATTGGGCGTTTCAAATTCCGTAAACTCATAGAGCGACTTGACCCACGCCTGCGGCAGCGAACGAATCGACTTGCCGTCGTAATCGCCAAAACAAAACTCGCGCAAAGCATCGACAGGCTCAGGATCCTTGCCGGCATAATGCGCCGTGTCGATCGCGCGATTCAGACTCGACGAATAAACGGCGTCGAACGGAATGTTCTCAAGCTTCGGTTTCAGCGCTTTCGCCTGCTCAATGCCGCGAGGCGACAGCCGCGCATCGATTTGCCCCGACAGTATCCCGGCCGCGTTTTCATTCGTCTCGCCATGCCGCACCAGCCACAGCTCGACGCGCGAACCGGCATTCCGCAAGGGGTTGTGGCTCCCGGTCAGCTTTTCAAAACACCGGCAGCACGTCGGCTGGTACAACTCCTCGGTGCCCAGCTCGATCTCGTTGCCGGCCGTGCACGCCTGCCCCTGCCGCAGCTTGATGTTGAACACCGCCTTGCGATTGCAAAATGCACACGTCGTCTTGACTTCCTCGATCGAGTCGGCAACTTCCATCAGCCGCCGCGATCCCTCAAAAAGCCGCGTCATGAAATTCGTCCGGAGGCCGTAACAAATTACAGGAATGTCCAAATCAACCGTGATGTTGCGCAGCTGATGAATGACAAACTCGCTCAAAAACTGGCATTCATCGACGATAATGCAGTCGATGCCGGCAAAAAATCCGTAATCGAGGAAAGTATCTTCCTTCACGCACAAATCAGCCTGCCGTTCAAGCCCCGTCCGGGAACGAATCAAATCGCTGCCGAAGCGGTCATCGACCGCAGGTTTGATGAGTTTGACACGCTTGCCCTGCTGCTCGTAATTGTGGGCCACCGCAAGCAGATTCATCGTCTTGGCACTGCCCATCGCGCCATATCGGAAATAAAGTTTAGCCATATTTTACGTCAATTGAGTGTTGAAAAACGTCCCATTTCGGACGCGCCGTTTTAACCCCGTATTCCGTTTTTGGCAATCGACAATCCCTGTTTTGGGCGCTCGCCTATGCGCCTCATGGCGCATACGGCTCGC
>JAZODZ010000207.1:0-5532 GCA_045597285.1 Myxococcota bacterium | reverse complement strand
TAATTACAGATGATTTTAAAGCAAAATGCGATAATTCTTCAAAAATTCCCAAAGACAAAATCAAACAAATCTTTTCCGATGACGCAGACGAAAACCACATAAGCAATTTAATCAAATTTGAAAAAGCGTTAAAATCATCTTACAATAAAAACTCATTTTCATTAGAAAAATATGTTAAAGATTCTGATGAATTGATAGACTTTGCTTTGACAGATATTAACAAATTATACGGTTCTTCAATTATTCTTGAATATTGGAAATTATCAAAGAAAGCAGCCTCCGATGTTTTTTATCAGTTTGGATACAATAGTTACATAGAAAATCTTTCCAACCTAACGATAGACGATATTTTACGATTGCAACAGACAGTAGATGCAAAACTCGACATCTCAAATGAATGACAAATTTTAACAGCGTCAGTATGGTATTTCTTCAGAGGTATTATGTGGCACTGAAGATGTTGCGAATTGTGCTTCGATTCGTAAAACGAATGCCGCCCGCGTATCGCATCGCGATAGCGGGCGGCCAAAAGGCCGTATGCGCCGCAGGCGCATAGGCACGCGCACCGCGCGGCGTATCGCTTCGCGATAGCCGTGCCCCAAAATCCAGACAGAGACGTGCGGTCCGCACGTCTCTCGTACGCCGTATGCGCAACGCGCATAGGCCCCATACGCTCGGCTATCGGCTGTTGGCCGATACCCCGTGCGATGGTGCGTTATGGCACCGAAGCACGATTAGTGGAAATAGACGAGTTGGTTACCGGTGGTATAGCCGTCGACTTTGATCACGGAGCCGTTGTAATGGGCTCCCAGGATTTTTCCACCAGCGGGATCGTGAATGATGTACGAACCGTCGGAATTTCTTCCTGCCACACAGACGTAATGGCCGCCGCCTTTGACGCAAACGACGACTGGACGTCCTGCATTGAGGTTGTCATCGACAGTAGCCTGCGAATAACCGTTAACACTCGTGGCAGTCTTACCGATATATTTGGCGGCTACACCCCAGACGAGCAGGTCGCCCTGATAGCCACCGTGGGTATCGAGGTACTGATCGAGTTCATCGGGCGGAATCTCGCGACCTGCAATCTTGCTCAGGCACATGGCCGTCGAGGTCATGGCACAACCCGCAGATTTAATAGTGTTTCCACCCGTGCCGAGCGCTCTGGAGCCCCATCGTGGGTCGCTTTGCGAATAGAGTGGAACGCCGTCTGTTGAAACGGACGCTACCGAGGCATTGGGATCGTAAACGGCTGTATAAATGCCGCAAATCCAGCCTTCCTGCCCGTTGTACGAAATCTTGTACCAGCCGTTCGATTCGTCGAGAACCGTGACGATGGTGCCGTAAGAAAGAAGGCCAAGCTTTTGCGAGCCGTTGGCAGGCGTACCGCCGTTGCCAGGTATATCCCTGACGAACAAGCCGCTTTCTGCGGTTGTCTTAACCTGAAACTGTTGGAATGCGGGCGGCTGCGGCTCGGGTTCGACAACGGGCTCAGGCGTTTTATAGTCAGTCAAATTCTTGCTGATCCAACCAAACCCTGAAGCATAGTTAATTCTCAGCCAGCCGTTTTTTTCTTCATAAACCTGGAATGTCTTGCCTTTTGTCAGCCCACCAATGCGCGGATAATTCGCACCGGCATCGCTTCGAACATTGATTGAACTTGCCGTCACAGTGCCAGTTCCAATCGGCTCATCCTGTTTTTGCTTGTTATCCTGACCAGTTTTCGACAGCCGGTTTTCGATGGCAGAAATCACGTTGGGACGCGTCAATTTCTGCGTTGTCTGATTTAGCGACGTCTGAATCGCCGTCTGTTTCGGTTCCTTCGTGGCAGTGGTTGAAGCCGCTTTTTTAATGCTTTTGGATTCCATAACGACCTCCATAAAAAAACACTTCAACTATTATGGCAGAAATCACCGATGGGGGGCAATTTTATTCCGCGTCGATGAGATACGAATCCTGCGAAACACCCCAGGCATTCATATTGATATCATCGAGCAAGAAATTTCTGTGATAATTGAATGATTTGGGCCCCATGTAATAGGAACTGATTTCGAGTTCGACGGTGTGCGGACCGTATTGATAGGCTTCGGTGCCCGAGGTCGGGGCATAATTGACGAGGACGGGATAATCCGGTGCTGATATGTCGAGCTTTGGCAGGACAAATTCGGTGTCGGGACTTGGGACGAAGATTTCCCAGAGCAAGTGTGCCTGCGAGGAACCGATGTCGCTGTTCAGGATTTTGTTATGAATCGGCGGCGTCATGTAATTGAAACGAATGACGGTCATGTCGGCGTCTTCGGGACTGTTCCAGGCGATTTTGCGCGACGGATTGAGTTTTCCGCCGACGGCATCGAGGGCTGAATCGGACGGCGGATTCGGCGTTTTGAACGTCGGCAGCTGCGGCCATTTCCGGTTGTCGTTCATATACACGGTGGAAAGCGAACCGTCAGGTTGTCGTTCCGGATGCAGTATGAGCGTCGAAATGCCCGGCTGATCGAAGCCGCTGATGGCTTTTCTTGCCGCAAGACCGACGGCCATGGGCTGCATTTTGAGGCCGTATGACGCCAACGTGTCATGGATGGCTTTGGGATAAATGACTTTCATCGGGTTCTGAAAGTCGTCGAAATTATAGGCAGAGTTGACGTCGTTGAAGATATAACCCTTGCCGGTATTGAACAGGGGAAGGAGCAATCCCATGGGCAATGGCTTGCCGGTTTTGGGATCTTCGGGGAGCTGGCCGAAATGCAGGTCGATGATGTCGTTGTCGTTCTTTCTCAAGTCGATCGTCAGGGGAATGTCTGCATATACCGTCTGTCCGGCTTTGACTTCGACTTCGGTAATGCCCATGGCCATCGGCGTGAAGTGCAACTCGTAGGGATTCTGCGACGCGATCATGATGTTGCCGCCCGCACCAGCCAGAGCGAAGACGATGTATTTTCCGGGTTTGAGCGCATTCAGGCGGTATTTGGAGATATCGGGATTGGAATAGTTGGCGAGCACGAGATTCGGCGGGATTTCAAAGTATTCGGCGGTTTGGGATTGGCTGTCAGGCGACAGCAGAATCGCACCGGTATTCATGGAACTGAGCGGCATGTTCCGGATGGCGACCTGAACAATCGCCATGTTGATGGTTCCAAACACATTGGAATTCTCTTTCGGAAACACCTCAAGCCCCGTCTCGCCCCAAAAACCGCGCACGATTCCGGTCAGTTCGCCGCCCTTTTGAGCCGCTTCGGCCTGGGTAATATCGCGCTGATGGATGGGGGCCGAAATGACGCGGGAACTCGTGTTCATCCAGGTGACATATCGTGCGCCTTCGGCACCGACCGTGACATCGACGGTGCCATTCAGGCGCGAATCGGTGATATGAACCCATCCGGCCTCGTTCGTTCTGGCAGTCAGATGCGTGCCGTCCTTAAAATCGACCTGCACAAATGCGTCTTTGTACGGCTTGAGATCGTCGTCCCAATCGAGGCACGTTCCGTCGATGGCCATGACCCAGAGGTCGCCGTTCACCGTCCCGGCATCGGCATAACGCCCCGGGTTTGCGCCGGGTTCTTCGAGTATCACGCTGTCCTCGCAAAGAATATCGGTGCATGTCTCGGGCGGGTTATCGGGAGGATCTTTCGGATTATCGGGAGGATCTTTCGGATTGTCAGGCGGATCGACTGGCTTCAGGGCGAGCTCGATTTGCATGGATTCGATGGCGCGGCCGTCGGGCTGGCCGTCGGTAACAGTCTGAATGGTCACGATGGCCGTGCCGGATTCCGTCGAGGAAAGCTCGCAAGTGAACAGTCCGTCGGCCTTTTTCTGTATCGAGGAAAGCGTTCCGAATGTCGATGAGACATCGATATCGACATCGGAAACCCACAGATCACGGGCTGTTTTAAGGCTGATCATGAGGACGGCAGACGCGGAAGTCTCCGTCGCCTCAGTCGATGTAATCCTCGATGAAATGTAGATTCGCGGGGCTTCGCAAGGGGATGGATCCTGCGCATCGGGAATCGTGTCGCCATCCGTGTCGGGATTGTTGGGATCGGTACAGAACAGCGATTCCTGATAATCGCTGAGACCGTCGCCGTCGGAGTCTGTTCCCGTCGATTCAGATGTGCATCCGGCCACGAGGATGAAAAGCGCTGTCAGCCATGGGTAATGTCTCATCATTCAAACCTCAGCAGGATGTCGGCATGCCAGGCGAATCGAAAGCCCTCGAACCGGATGGAAGGAAACCCAGGATTTCCATGGAGAAATTCGTATTTTTCCATATCGCGTGTGGCGTAAATGTCGAACTGGGCCGATGTGGAAAACCCGAGACCGAAGGAACCCAGCCAGCTTTCGGGCAACCAAAGCGTCGTTCCAAATGCGATGCGGTTGAAATCGCTGTCGAGGACGTTGAAGACGTTGCGCTGCGCGGGAATGGGCGATTTTTGGAACGCATAACCGGCAAAAACGGTGATTTCGTCCATGGGCCGCCATGACAAAGCGGCGCGAATTGCCCAGGCGTCGTCAAAATCCATGTACGGCGTTTTGCTTTCGTCGAGCACCTCGCCATTGTCGTCATAGATGGCGACTTTGGCGGACTGTGCAAGCGGATAGGTATAGTGCCGGTATTCGATGTCCAGTTCGGCGGCAAAGCGCTGAATGTCCTGGCTTGTCAGATGCGAAAAGTCGTAACGGACGCCGAGGGCAATCGTATGCGGCTCGGTATAGGCATAACCGAGCAGGCGGACGTTGATATCCGCAATCGCGGTATTGACGCTGACACGCGCTGGCACTTCGAGGGACAGCCGGGCGGCGGCGCGGTAAAAGAAGCCGAGATGAAGCCCCGTGACGGGCTCGGCATAGATTCCCACGATTGGTGCGAACCTATAATCCACCTTCACATTACTTGAACTGGCATCCTCGCCATGGGTGAAGTCGATGTTGACATCGGCGGTGACATCGGGGATGAGGTGAAAGCCAATGCCGACGGCAATGCGTTCCCAGATTCTGACGGCGAGCGCGGCATCGAGGGTAAATCGGCGAGCATCGGAACCGAAGCCGTAGATGATGGGGGTCTGGGCGGTCGTGTTGTCGACTTCGTAGAGGCCGGCGTTGGGAAGGTGGAGATTGGCACCAAAATAAAGGCGGTCGCGAAATTTCCCGAGGGGAATCTGGGCGGCCACGCCGAACTGATAGCCGACGTAAGTGTCGAGGTCGGTGGAATTGCGGTTGATTTTGAAGCCGTGATCGGCGACGGCGATCCCGAGGGAAGTCTCGATATTCCTCGTATCGATGAGTTTTGCGGGATTCGTGGCGGCAGCAGAGAGCGGTGTGGCACCGGCGGCGACAGCCATCGCCTGGGCGGTCGATTCGGCATCGAGGCCGAATGCGTCCCGTGGCGCGGCCTGCGCAGAAATCCAGGGGCTGGCCAGGCCGAGAAGCGCCAATGTGATAATGAACAAGTATCTGGTCACGCTGCACACCGAAAAAGATTCAGGGCCGTATGCGCCAGCATAGGCCCTGACGCCGTGCGTATGTCAATAGCACGGC